>JBDTIG010000034.1:0-16498 GCA_039936495.1 Saccharimonas sp. (SeqCode) | reverse complement strand
CCGTACGAGCAATCGTGCGGCTAGATAGATGATCGTCCTCGACAGAACCCGGCTTATAGACATGCTGCCAACCAAAAAACTCACCTACTAGGTGAGTTTTTTGGTTTAGCTTCAGCCCAAAAGTTATTTTGTGACTGTTTCTACAATAGCCGTAAAAGACTTCGGGTCATTGACCGCGATGTCAGCTAAGACCTTGCGGTCTAGCTCGACGTTGGCGACGCGTTGGCTGGCGATCAGCTTGCCGTAGGTCGTGCCGTTCTCGCGAGCGGCTGCATTTATGCGAGTGATCCATAGACCGCGTAGGCTGCGCTTTTTATTGCGTCGGTCACGATAGGCATATTGCAACGCTTTCGTGACGGCTTGCTTGGCTAGCCGGAAACTTCGCGTGCGGTTATGCTGCATACCTTTGGCAGCTTTTAGGATCTTCTTGTGCCTAGCTCGGGCTGTAACACCTCGTTTAACTCGCATACTATACTCCTAACGCACGTTTAATGTTTTTGGCCATACCACCGGTAATTATTGCGGTGGTTTTGATGTTTCGCTTGCGCGACTTACTCTTCTTAGAGAGCATATGATTCCCGAACGCTCGGCGACGGGTAAGTTTGCCGGTACTGGTTAGCTTAACTCGCTTAGCAGTGCCCTTATGGGTCTTCATTTTTGGCATTACTTGCTCCTTATTACGATGCTCAGGTTACGACCTGCCATCACTGGTTTTTGTTCGAGAATTGCTTCTTCCTCTAGCGCATTGATAACGCGATCGATTAGAACGTAGCCGAGTTCCTTATGAGCCATCTCGCGTCCTCGAAAAAAAATCAAGACTTTGACTTTATGACCTTCGGCTAGGAAGCTACGAATCTTGCGTAGCTTGATCTCGAGGTCATTGGCGCCTATCTTTAGGCCGAACCGCATCTGCTTCAGCTCCGTTGCTTTGTTGCTGCGACGGTTTTTCTGCTGTTCTTTCATCTTTTGGTACTGGAATTTTCCCCAGTCGACGACTTTGGCAACAGGCGGGTCCGCATTAGGTGAAATTTCGACCAAATCTACTCCAGCGTCTTCGGCAATTTTCAGCGCCTCTGCGCGTTCCATGATACCTAGCTGATCGCCGTTGATACCTATGACGCGTAATTGACTGGCACGGATTGCTTCATTGATGCGAGTTGATGTGTTGATACGGTTTTCCTCCTGGTACGTTTAATTGCAATTTCTCGAGATTAATTCTACCAGATATGGACCTCAGTTGCAAGGGGCCTATCTGTATTGGAGAGCTTCTGCTATATGGCTGGTCGTAACTTCAGCACTATCATCCAGGTCGGCTATAGTCCGTGATACTTTTAGCACTTTGAAATAGCTTCGGGTGCTGAGTCCTAGTTTAGTAGCTGCCTGATCGATGAAAGTCTTGGACGCTTTATCGAGCTTTATAAATTTCGAAACATCGCGGCTAGATATCGAACTGTTGTATAAATTATCTGAATCATATCTGGAATATTGTTGTTCAGTGGCCTTTTTGATGAGATTTTTAGCAACAGTATGTTGTAAGATTGACTCTGTATTTGTTAATAATAGATCGTGACGAACTGGTGATACAGAAATCGTCATGTCGATTCTATCGAGTAGTGGCCCTGATAATTTCTTTTGATAAGCCAATATTTGAAGCGTTGAACAAGTACATTCGTGCGTTGGGTCGCCGAGATAACCACAAGGACAAGGGTTCATAGTTGCGACTAGCATGAAATCGGCCGGATAGTTGGCGTGGCCGTTGGCACGAGCGATTGTCACGTTCTTGTCCTCTAGAGGCTGACGAAGTGACTCTAGGACGCTACGAGGAAATTCGGGTATTTCATCGAGAAAGAGCACGCCGAGGTGAGCGAGGCTGATTTCACCTGGCTTTGGCTTGGTTCCGCCTCCAATTAGGGCGATGCTACTAGCGCTATGGTGCGGTGAACGAAACGGCCGTTCAGTGATGATACCGTCGATTAGAGTACCGGCGAGACTGTGCAGCTTTGTTGTTTCAAGAGTTTCTTGAGGAGATAATTCCGGAAGTAGTGCGCGGAGTGCCTTGGCTAGCATAGTTTTACCAGACCCAGGAGGCCCTGTGAGCAGTATATTGTGCCGACCAGCTGCTGCGATGGTTAAAGCACGCTTGGCCTGCTCTTGGCCGTAGACGTCGTCCAGGACGGGTCCCCTGGGCTTCTTATCCGGCGCATCTCTAACCTCGATGACGGTGGGGAGCAATTTAATCTCACCTTTGAGGTGCAGGTAGATGTCTTTGAGAGATGATACGCCTATGACGTTCAACCCGCTGACTAAGCTAGCCTGAGGCGTGTTAGCAGTAGGTATGTATACGGTTCCGTAACCCAACCTCTTGGCGGTCTCGGCGATCGTGACTGCTCCAGTAATAGGTCTGATATGGCCATCTAACGATAGCTCACCAGCGAAGACAGCACCGGACAGCTCTTGTTGTCGTAGTTGGCCGCTGGATGCGAGCAGAGCAAGCGCAATCGGTAGATCATAATGTGTACCATCTTTTGGCAGCTCAGCTGGGGCCAAGTTAACAGTTATACGTTTAGTGGGGTATTCGAGCTGCGAGTTGGTGATAGCACTTCTGACGCGTTCTTTAGCCTCATCGATCGATTTATTACCGAGCCCCACAATCTGTAGGGTCGGGAGGCCCTTTGTCATATCGCTCTCAACCTCAATTGGATAACCGTCGAAACCAATTGGTGCGACTGATATTACCTTGCATACATTTGCCATGGACCCATTAAACACTATAGACAAAGGTAAGTAAACCATGTTATAATACTAGTGGTTACACGAGACATGGGGCTGATATAGCTTTCGACGTGAGGACTTTGACAAACTGTTCTGCATACCGAATTCTGACGTAAACAGAATATTTAATTGCAACAACTTTTGCAACTAGGGCAAAAGCATTTGTCGCATCTTTATTGATGCCTCAGCAAACTGCTTTTGCCATCGCTGCCTAATATACTGGTAGCCATGCCTAGC
This sequence comes from Saccharimonas sp. (SeqCode), assembly GCA_039936495.1. Classification (GTDB taxonomy): domain Bacteria; phylum Patescibacteriota; class Saccharimonadia; order Saccharimonadales; family Saccharimonadaceae; genus Saccharimonas. Next base: position 13,489 of record JBDTIG010000034.1, on the reverse strand, counting down.
TTCATGCTCGCGGTAAGAGCTAGGGGTGTTATATATTTCGCGAGACCGATGATCCGTCTTTTATCATAGGACGTCTCATTTAAACCTATATGATAACTATTCTCACATCTTTGTCCTACTTTTAGTGATAATAGTTAAACCCCTGAGTAGGAATATGTATGTAGACGGACAGTTGTTACCTTTCGGACCCGGGGGCAGTACCCGGCAGCTCCACCATATACACTTATCGGTTGACCGGCGAGTGTGGAGGCTCCTGACGAAGTTTAACCAGCAATAATCAATAAAAAAACAACCACCTGCGAGTAGTGGTTGTTTTTTATTGTGGAGTTTTCTGATTTGTTTATTTTTGGCCTCTGTATAATTTATTTACTCAGAGACTACCCCTATGATAGGACGTCAAAGCGCTTGTGTCAATGACTTTATGTGAGAATCTTTAGGTAAAAAATACCACGCAAATGAGCTGATTGCGTAGGGAGTGGGATGATTTGATGGTGGATAAAATCATAGGCTCGGTGAGATCGCTAGGAATTGGCTTTTGGGATGTATCGATTATAGTTTAGGCAATTATGCTACTTGAATGTGCGCCTTGACGCCAGGTCGCACTAACTTAGTCCAAAAAACTCTGGACGTAGTAGCTACTAAAATTATAAAAATGATCGTCCGCTATTTGAACTCTAAAACTTGGATGGAGGGTAAGTGCCTAAAAACCTGCAGTCGTACCATTTCGCGTAATACTTAGGCCTAGTGTCTGGACATTGGCCGCCGTCGAGCGTACTAGCTGCCGACTAGCGGTGGTTATTTGGGTGTGCTTGATACTAGATATTTTGACGATCGGTGGGTCGAGCTTGTCTACGTATCGAACATCGAATAGGCGTATTACGATCAGTGACTAGGCGTATTTGTTATGACATAGTTAAAACTATATATAATTATAACAACGTTGATACCATGACAACATATAATAAATAACAGAGGTGAATATTAATTATATTTAACTCGTTGTAAAAATTATATACCAATATATACTAAATAAGCTTGACCGGATAAGCTTATTGTGCTAATATCGAGACAAGCTTTTAGAAAACAAACAAAAAAGCAAACAAGCAAAAATCCTTAACAATTTAAAAACTGATGCAATTGCCGACACTAAGTTTTGACGAAAAGTCGGCGACGTCACTATAAGTATTCTGAATGGTTTATTTCATAAGCCAAGTACCTTTGAAATTGAATACTGTGGTGTTGCCGATGCTCCGCCAAATGGTGTTGAGCGCGCGAATCAAGTACCTCACGCTTGGTAAATCTTTGATACATTTTCAAAGTAGCCGAGATCATACCAAGCGTGAAGTGGAACCTTCGCAAGGACCAAATGCTCGCGTTTCGCGAGCGGTCAAGTTAAGCCATTGCAGCGCAGCGGGCGACCCTAATAGTTATTTTTACGGTGTTTCGCTTATTTTACGCTCGCTGCTTTGGCTCCTAATTTCTTTAGGGTGGTATGATAGTCTCATGTTAAAAAAGACGTTAGCACTATCAACCCTAGCATCGTTTGTCGTATTGCTTGCCTTTATGCAAGTGACGTCTCCTTCGACAACACATCCAATCGGATTATTATTTGTATTTATTTTGTTATATATGTTAGCGCTTGGTGTGCTGACATATATTTTATATGTAGGGTCTAGTCTAGCCGTGAGCTTACGGTTTACGCGAGCTAGACTATCATTGAAGCGTGCCTACATCTACGCATCAGTTGTAGCGCTGGCACCGGTCATCCTGGTTTGCATCCAGACGATCGGTACAATTAGTTTGTACGAGGTGATTCTAGTGATAGCGTTTGAAGTGATTGCATGTTTTTATGTCGCTCGGCATCGATAAAAGCGTGAATATTCTACGTGGTTATGCTATAATTTAACAGATATGGAACCAAGGCAAGAATCGGCACCAATGAGGGGAGAAGTCCCCCGGCCACTCTCGAATTCGGCAGAGATTATTGCGAGTGATGGGGTAGAAGTACAGACCAGTCGATCGATCGAACAGATTGACCTGGACCGTAGAAATGCTGGGATGGCTCAAGCTGCTGCTCTAGGTGCAGCGCCAGCTTTACCAATGCCAATCGTCCCACAGTCTTTGCCACAGCCGGTTGTTCCGCCCGTTACGGACGATAGCATGCCAGCTGACGCGGGTGACGATGATTTGATAGAAAAAGAATGGGTCGATAAAGCCAAACAGATTATTGCCAAGACCAAAGATGACCCGTATACACGCGAGCGCGAGGTCAGTAAATTACAGATTGAATATATCAGACGACGCTATGGACGCCAGATGGGTGTGAGCGAGAGTGATTAGACGGAGGCGGACGGCGTGGGTATCTTTGTCGGTTTATTAGTAGGCGCCATAATTATCATCGGCGGAGCGTCGGTAGCTTTTTTTGTGTATCGTCAGACGTTGCGCGAAGCAAAGAACTACGAACGCGGCCTCAAGATGGTACCAGTTTTAATTCATCTACCGCCAGCTAGTGAAGATATAGCCGGCGAGAATCGTGACCGACGAGATTTGACTGAGGAGGTTCTATCGCAGGCGCAGGTTATGTATAACATTATCTCTAGCACCGCTACACGAGGTTTCAAAAGCAAGATTTACGGCCAAAGGCATATATCTTTCGAGATTGTCGCCCGAGAAGGTCTAGTTCACTACTATGCGGTGATACCGACGGTTTTGATTGACGTGGTCAAGCAGGCATTGTCGGCAGCCTATCCGTCGGCTAGGATGGAAGAGGTCGCGGAGCATAATGTCTTTAGTAAAATTGGTAAATCTAGCGGCACTATAGGTGGTGAGTTCGTTTTGAAGAAGGACTTTCCATACCCGATCGCTACTTATATGGAGTCGAAACGGGATGCGTCGCGGGCTCTGCTGAACGCTATATCGTCAGCTGGCAGGGAAGATGGCGTTGGTATACAAATCTTGATTAGGCCGGCGCAAGAGGGCTGGACAAAGTCGGCTATCGCACTGTCTGACAAGATAACAAGCGATAAAGGTACTAAAAAGGTGGGCTACGGCGCGTTGTTCACGCCGAAAGATATCATGGAGGCTTTATGGAAAGCACCTGAGGCTCAGGAAAAGAAAGATGCCGAAAAACATCAGTTAAATGCCGTTGAGCAGGCGACTGTTGAGGCGATTCAGGATAAAACGCGTTATCCTGGCTATGAGACATTAATTCGAGTCGTAGTGTCGTCGAATACAGCAGCGCGGTCTCAGTCCCTATTGAAAAATATCGTGGCAGCTTTTGCGCTATTTGATTCACCGACCTTCAACGGCTTTAAGTTTAGCTTGTCAAAAAATATCGAAGAATTGACCTCGTCATATATATTCCGGTTTTTCCCACAAGAAGTTAACCGAAATGTCCTGAATAGTGTGGAGCTAGCCACTCTGTTTCACTTACCCGACCAAAATAGTATCCCGACCTCGCAAGTGCAGCGGCAGATGAGCAAGCAGGTCGACGGGCCGACTCAGGTGATGGAGCAGGGGCTGTTACTCGGCTATAACGAGTTTCGCGGTATCAAGAAGCCGATACGACTGTTGGACGTTGATCGTCGGCGTCATGTTCATATCATTGGTCAGACTGGTGTTGGTAAGTCTATCTTGCAGGAGAACTTAGCCTATCAGGATATGCTGGATGGTCGAGGTTTCGCTTTTGTGGATCCACACGGTGATTCGGTTGAAGCACTTTTATCAAAAGTCCCGAAAGAGCGTGTTGAGGATGTCATTTATTTCAATCCGAGCGACATGGACAACCCGATTGGGCTGAATATGTTCGAGTTTGACAGCCCTGACCAAAAAGACTTCCTCGTCCAGGAAGCGATTAGTATGCTCTACGGGCTGTACGACCCAGGCCATACGGGTATAGTTGGGCCGCGGCTCGAGCATATCTTTCGTAACTGTGCACTGCTGCTGATGTCGGATCCGGCCGGCGGGACTTTTATCGATATACCAAAACTGCTGATTGATGAAGAATTTATGAAGAGTAAGCTAAAGTACGTGACTGATCAGCAAGTGTTAGATTTTTGGACTAAAGAATTTCCAGCGTCGCAACGCTCGAGTGAGGCTGGTGAAGTAATTTCTTGGGTAGTGTCTAAATTCGGCCCATTTGTCTCCAATGATGCTATGAGAAACATCATAGGCCAAACGAAGAGTGGTTTTAATTTCTCAGACGTGATGAATAATAATAAAATCTTGCTGGTTAATCTTTCCAAGGGCAAGATGGGCGATTTGAACTCACGGCTGATAGGGATTATATTTATAATGAAATTCAACGCAGCTGCCATGGCCAGGGCTAGTATCCCGGAAGATCAGCGCAAAGACTTTACTCTGTACGTAGATGAGTTTCAGAATTTTGCGACCGATAGCTTTCAGACAATCTTGTCCGAAGCGCGCAAGTACAGGCTAAGTCTTATTCTGGGTAATCAGTTTATGACTCAGCTGAAAGAGGAGCTTCGCGAAGCAATTATAGGTAACGTCGGCACTACGATAACAGGACGCATCGGTATTACGGATGCAGAGATCATGGTTAAACGCTACGCACCGACTTTTGACGCCGAGGACCTAGCTAAGCTACCAAATTACGAATCGGTGGTAGTCGCACAAATCGCTGGTGTACCGTCAGCGCCATTTAGTATGAGCTGGATCCCACCGATGGGGCAGCCCAACCATCAGTTAAGCGATGCTCTGAAACGCTTGTCGTCAGCTAAATATGGTAGAGCACGCGCACAAGTTGAACACGAGATATTCGGGCGCTTATCTGTGAAAGAAAAACCTGTGGTCGGCCCGGGCCCTGCAGCACTATCGGCAGCCGGACCCGCCGCGAGTAGTCGTCCTAGTCCTTCATTTCTAGATGAGTGGCTGGCTAAACGGAAGCAGATTTCGCAAAGTGCACCTGTCACGCCGATTGTAGCAGCTGGTCCATCTAGCCCTCAGTCTGCGCCAAGTAGTGCAGCCAGTATGCCGAACGCGACAACTGCTACGCCAACAGCCGTGCCAGCGCCTGCTACAGACGATCTGCGCCTGCGCGACGGCAATAGCGGTGCCGACGGTGAAGTATCAGTCAAATTCCACTAGGAGCGATTGCAGAGGCCTTATGAGACGGTCCAGAATCTTATTAGCTTAGTTGCTGCGTCTGCCGACTAGTAGTCGTATATAGTCAAAGATTATTCCAATTACCCAGCCAAGCGTAAATGAAGCGATTGACTCGGACCCAGACAACGGGTAGCCGTATAAGCGGGCTACTAGGTAAACGGCCAGAGTTAAGGCGAAGGCGAAGACTGATCCTGCTAGGATTGCGTTTGGCCGTGCTATGGTGCCGCCTACGGCATCGCTAAGCTTCTCGATGGCCGGTTGATGTATGAAGTTGCTAAAAGCACGACTCGGGGCAGGCAACTGTGCTTTAACCTCGTCCATAACTTTATTGTAGCTGGCTTTGCGCTCGTGCTTGGTTGCTGGACGGCGTTTCTCGAGCTTAGTTTCTGCTTCTGGCTTATTGCGAGCCTCTTTCTCGATAGATGACGCACGTTCTAGGGCCTCATGGCGCGCTTCAGACTCGTGAGAGGTTCGTTCAGTCTCGGCTGACCTCTCGAGGTTCTCATTTATCTTTTCGAAGCGCTCATTACGTAGTTCTTCTAGAGCTTTATCGTTGAAACTCTCGTTAGACTTGAAGTTGTTTTTTTCATTTTGGCTCATGTTAGATAGTCCCTGCGTTGAAGTCTCGGCGGATAAGCCGGATTTCCTTTTTAACTTGGCGCGACCTCAGATAGAAGTAAGTAATAATCGATAAAGCGGCACTGGCATAGATGATGTTTTCTCGTGGTCCAGTGTGAGGGAGTTCAGCTACAGTTTGCTCGATAACTTGCTTTTGGACCGGACAGTCGATATTAATTGATACTGTGTTGCCAAACGTATTGTTGATTTTACAATCATAAGACATCTTATCACTTGTGCCTTGGCCAATTGAAGGTATGTCATCGAAGACTTTCACAGTGAATAAACGTGTCTCAATTGATTTTGGTGCGAGGGTAATAGCAGGCCACGACAGTGTCTTTGCTTCTGCGTCGTAAGTACCGCCACCAGTATCGACTACATCTGCGTATTCAGCTACGTCGGTCAGATTTTCGGTTGGGGTAGCGACGTCTGGCGCGTTGCCGCTATTTTCTAAGCTCAGTGTATATGTGATACGATCACCAGCTCGGGCGGTCGTTGTGGTTGCGTCTACATTGTTTTGAGAAATATTATTAGCAGATTTCTTATAAATAATTTGTGCGGCACACTTTGAATCCTTTATCCAGATAGTTGTGTCACCAGGGCAAGGCTGGCAATCGGCGCCATTCGGGATTAATGGGTTGAACGAACACTTAGCAGGCGGTGTGATATAAAAGGTGCTGGTGCAGTTAGGGCCTGTGTCGCTACCGATTGACGAGCCAATAGTTAGCATTACTGTGTAATCGCCGTAGGCGCTCTGAGTAGTTGAAGCAGTGTCCGATAGTGCACTTGTAGCGTGCTTGATAGTATCGACGATGTTGCCATCGCGCTTAATGACGTAATTATAGCTTGTAACTTTTGCTCCGCCTGCTGCGGCACTTGTGCCAGATAATTGGTAGGTATCAGAGAATTTGTTCACACTGAGGTTCTGGCAGGTTGCCACGGGGGTGGCTTTTAGTGGGACGGTGCATTTTGGGTAAACACCAGTAGTACCTGTTGGGCAGACTTTTAGTGGGACGGTGCATTTTGGGTAAACACCAGTAGTACCCGTTGGGCAGAGAGGCGCATGAGGAGGTTTCTGTAAATTGAGGTTGCCACAGTGGAGCATGATGGTGAATGATCCAGCTACAGCTGAGCTACCGACGAAGACGTCGTAAGTTGAGCCACGTTTAATGTTCGCACCTGTGTCCCACAGAGCCAGTGGCTGATAATAAACTGTTCCAGTGCCGCCGCGCGCCAGTGGGAAGTCGTAGCGGTGATTACCTTGCGCGGCACTAAATTGTGACTGCATACCGAATGAATAAGGGACATTTCTCGAATTAACGGTACTTTTATGACTACCAGCGGCTTTTAATTCAGCTCGAGTGATGCCGATAGCATTGAACATATCTTTAATGTTATTCGTATTGCTATCGTAGTGGGCTAGATACTCGTCCATAGTTTTGACACCACCACGCACTAGATCCTGAGCGCTAGCCGCGTTGGCCGCCTCAGGGGGTGCAAATACCGTAAATACCTGGACAACTAGTGCTAGGCAGGTGAAAATTAGGCCGATGCGCCTAGTGACCTCTTCCTTACGCAGTCTTTTGGCATAAAACCCAATCTGCCCCACGAGTGCGGGGCTAAATGCGAGATTCGAAACTAATTTTCTGAACATTGGAAATTTCCTATAATATAATAATTGTTTTGTGTTTTTAAATATCTCTTAGAGATACTTTAGCATAAGAAATATGTTCAATACAAGTAGGTTGATTGAACAAATTTTTTTATGTTACAATATTGAGAGTAAGACACAATCAGAATTGCCGAAATGAGGGGATATGACTAAACAAAAAGACGACGGCTCTTATAACGGGTCTCAGATTCAGGTGCTAGAGGGGTTAGAGCCCGTTCGAAAACGCCCTGGAATGTATATAGGAAGCACTGGATATGATGGTATCCACCACCTAATTAAAGAAATAGCAGACAACTCGATAGATGAGGCCATTGCAGGCTTCGCTAGCCGAGTTGACGTGAAGATTATGGCCGATGGCGGCGTGATGGTGTCGGATGATGGTCGCGGTATACCGATAGACAAACATCCGAAGACTGGTCTCAGCACGCTCGAGACCGTCTTAACTATATTGCACGCTGGCGGTAAGTTTGGCGGCGGTGGCTATAAAGTATCTTCTGGCCTGCACGGGGTTGGCTCAAGCGTAGTTAATGCTTTGTCGACCAAATTTGTTGCTGAGGTAGTTCGTAACGGTGAACTGTATCGGATTGAATTCGCCCAAGGTAATACGATCGCACCTCTCAAAAAAGTTGGTAAAACTGACCGAGTACGAGGGACCACGATAACATTCTACCCGGACGACACTATCTTTAAAGAGGAAATCGCGTTTGATTTCAAATGGGTGGTTAATTATCTAAAGCACCAGGCTTACTTAACTAAGGGCATCTATACTAGCGTGCTCGATGAGCGAACGGGTGAGCAGCAGGCATTTTACTTCGAGGGTGGCATTAAAAGCTATGTCAAGAGTCTCAATATAGGTAAAGAAGTCATTGGTGAGATATTCTATGTCGAGAAGCAAGTCGAAGACTCTATGATAGAGGTCGCGATTCAGTATAACGATAGCTATGTCGAAACAGTCCGGCCATTTGCGAACAACGTCCTAACCCCTGATGGAGGTATGCACCTGGTGGGTTTCCGGTCAGCTATGACTAGGGTAATTAACGATTACGCACGCCGAGCTGGTCTACTTAAGGAGAAAGAAGATAACTTATCAGGTGATGACGTTCGGGAAGGCTTAACGGCTATTATATTAGTTAAGTTGCCTGACCCTCAGTTCGAAGGTCAAACTAAGAATAAGCTTGGTAACCCTGAAGTGCGACGTTACGTCGAGCAGGTTGTTAATGAGTATTTTACGTACTACTTAGACGAGAACCCGGAAGTTGGCAAGAAAGTAGTGGGCAAGGCCTTGCTTGCTGCTCGAGCGCGTAAAGCGGCTCGGGCTGCGCGCGATAACGTGCTGCGCAAAGGTGCTCTAGATGGTATGGGGTTACCTGGCAAGCTGTATGATTGCTCTAGCAAGAGTCCCGCGGAAAGCGAGATTTACATTGTAGAGGGTGATTCGGCAGCAGGTTCAGCGAAAGAGGGCCGCGATAGTAAGACTCAGGCGATTCTTCCACTTCGTGGTAAGGTGCTCAACACTGAACGTGCTCGTCTTGATAAGATGTTCGCCAATAAAGAGATTGTAGCCATGATTCAAGCCTTTGGCGTAGGAATCGGCGAGTCATTTGATATTAAGGGGTTGCGCTACCATAAAATTATCATTATGACTGATGCAGATGTCGATGGTAGCCACATTGCGACGCTGCTTTTGACTTTTTTCTTCCGTTACATGCGGGAAATTATTGAGGATGGTTATGTTTACCTGGCTAAGCCACCACTTTACAGTATTAATAGGGGCCAGAAGAAGCAATACGTCTATGATGAGTCTGCCCTTGAAGGAGCCCTCCAGGAGCTTGTTGCCCAAAAGCAGGAGCGCGGAACAGCTATCAATGAAGACGATGATCTGATCAAACAGGCGGGTGTCACGATCTCACGCTTTAAGGGTCTGGGCGAAATGGACGCCGATCAATTGTGGGAGACAACTATGAACCCAGAAAACCGCGTATTAAGTCAGGTGTTGATAAACGACGCCGAACGCTCCGACGCTATATTTACGAAGCTGATGGGAGATGAAGTACCACTCCGTAAGGCGTTTATTCAGATGCGTGCAAAAGATGCTAACCTTGATGACTTGGATATATAAGGGGATAAAGAAAAATTATGAATGAAGATATTACACCTCAAAACAATGATCTGCCAGAAGAAGGCAAGGTTCTAGACCCTCAAGTAGATGGCGTAGAACGACGAACGCTTGAAGATGTGATGGAGGATAGCTTCTTCCGTTACTCGATGAGCGTTATTATTGATCGAGCTCTTCCTGACGTTCGTGATGGGCTTAAACCGGTGCATAGGCGGATTTTATACTCGATGAACATCAATGGTAACCGTAGCACCTCGAAATTCGTGAAGAGTGCTCGTATCATCGGCGATGTCATGGGTAGATTCCACCCGCATGGAGACACGGCTATATACGACGCCATGGTGCGCTTGGCGCAACCGTGGTCATTACGTTACCCGCTTGTTCAGGGCCAAGGAAACTTTGGTTCTATGGATGGCGATCCTGCGGCAGCTAATCGTTATACCGAAGCTCGCTTACAACGATTATCTGATGAGATGCTCGTCGATATCGATAAAGAAACTGTTGATTTTCGCGATAACTATGACGGATCTGAGCGGGAGCCGTCCGTATTGCCAGCTAAGATTCCAAACCTACTCTTAAACGGACAAATCGGTATCGCTGTCGGCATGGCTACCAACATTCCGCCGCACAATTTAAGTGAACTAATTGATGCATCTATTGAATTAATTGATAACAGCGAGGCTACGCTTGACGATTTGCTGAAGCACGTTAAGGGACCGGATTTCCCAACGGGTGCTACTGTCTATGGTGGCGCACCGATGAAGCAAGCTTATCAAACAGGTCGTGGCAGCGTCATGGTACGAGCTGTTGCCAACATTGAAGAGACCAGTAAGGGCCGCCATCATATCATAGTCACCGAAATTCCTTATGGTGTAAATAAAGCATCACTTGTCGAGAAGATTGCGGAACTTTACAAAGATAAAAAGATAAGTATCAGCGATCTTCGCGACGAAAGTGCCCGTGGTAAAGTTCGCATCGTTATTGAGGTGAAGAAAGATGGCTACCCCAAGAAGGTGCTTAATCAACTCTATAAATTAACCGCTCTTCAGACAAGTTTTAATTACAACATGTTAGCGTTAGTTGATGGGATCCAACCGAAGGTTCTAGGCCTACACGAGATGCTGGAAGAGTTTATCAAGCACCGTCAACAAGTCGTTCGTCGTCGTACAGAATACGAGTTACGTAAGGCCAAAGAACGAGCTCATATCTTAGAGGGGTACAAAATAGCGCTCGACAATATTGATGAAGTTATCCGAATTATTCGGGCCAGTAAAACTAGCGATGAGGCTCAGAAGAGCTTAATGAAAGCGTTCAAGCTCAGTGAGATCCAGACTCAAGCGATACTCGCTATGCAGCTGCGCCGCCTAACAGGCTTGGAGCGTGAGGCTATCGAGAAAGAGTTGAGCGAGTTGCTCACGGCTATTAAACGCTTCGAAGAGATACTGGCTGACGAGAACGAAATCCTCAAAATTATCAAGGCTGAGCTGCTAGAGATGAAAGAGAAGTATGGCGATGAGCGTCGTTCGCAGATTATCAATCATGAGCTTGGTAAATTTAGCGACGAAGAGCTTATCCCAGAGGAGGATGTAGTTGTATTGTTAACTGCGGAGAACTATATCAAGCGGACGCTTGCTACTGACTATCGTCGACAGAATCGTGGAGGTAAAGGCAAGCGTGGCATGACGACTAAGGAAGAGGATGTCATCGGTCAGTTGGTGCCAGCAAGCACCCATGATTGGTTGCTGTTCTTTACTAATAAAGGACGTGTCTTCCGTCTGAAGGCATACGAAGTGCCAGCCGCTGGGTTGTCAGCTAAGGGTGTTGCGGTGGTAAACTTACTGCAATTGCAGCCTGAGGAGAAGATAACTTCGATTATCAATCGTGCTAAAGACGCTGACGGAGATGGATTCTTATTCATGGCCACAGTACGCGGTACAATCAAAAAGACTCCGCTGAAGGACTATATCAACATTCGCACCAATGGTTTGATAGCTATCAAACTTGACGATGGTGATGAACTCCGCTGGATCAAGCCAACCAACGGTGATAACGACGTCATCATATCGACGTCGGCTGGGCAAGCGGTACGTTTTAATGAGACTGATTGTCGCCCGATGGGCCGTACGGCCAGGGGTGTGCGAGGCGTTCGACTACGGCCTAACGACTCGGTAGTCGGTATGGATGTCGTCGATATCGATGACCAAAGACTATTAGTAATTAGTCAGAATGGCTATGGCAAGATTACCAAGGTAGCACTATTCCCATGCCACAAACGTGGCGGTGTCGGGGTAAAGGCCGCTGCGGTGACGGCCAAGACCGGCCCTTTGATAACCGTTCAAACTATTGAAATTGGTGATAAAGAGGCTCTGCTGATTAGCAAAGAAGGCCAGACTATAAGAGTGGCATTGAAGGATATCCCAGTATTAGGCAGAACGACGCAGGGTGTTAGAGTTATGCGAATGCGTAGTGGCGATAAAGTGTCATCGATTGGTATCATGCGTGATACCGAAGAAGATGAGACAGAAGAGGGTCAGCAGGACTAGAATATGAGCGACATAATATCACCTTACTTATGGGCTATATTCGTCGCTTGGCTGGTGGCGCATGGCATCAAGTCGGTACTTAACTTCTCGCAAGCTAGAGGCCGAGGGGTGATTAGACAGCTCTTTATATCTGGAGGGATGCCCAGTTCTCACGCAGCTACAACTGTGGCTGTTTGGACAGTCGTCTTGATAAAGGACGGACCACAATCGGGGTTATTCGGACTAGCAACGCTAGTTGCTATGATTGTTTGCTATGACGCCATAAAGGTCAGACGATCGGTTGGAGAGCAGGGTATTGCGATCATCGAGCTAATTGAAGCTACAAAATCCAAAGTTAAACTCCCGCGAGCTGCCAGGGGTCACACACCCGTTGAGCTAGTTGTCGGGGCGCTCTTAGGGGTATTGATTGGACTAGTTGTATATTTAGCTACAACATAATTCGACCAGAGTATTGACCTAGGGGTGATATTTCTGTAAGATGGACTATAGTCTGATTGCGAGATGTGGTGAATTTGCCCGTAGGGCAGTTAGATTTTTATGCAGTTTAACAATTTAGTTGTGCAATAATTATCATCGTCAGTCTATTAAAGAGTAGATTTCCTTCATTTTTGAAGGAATCTTTTATGGAGAGTTTGATCCTGGCTCAGGATGAACGCTGGCGGCGTGCCTAACACATGCAAGTCGAACGGTAACAGGTTCTCACTGTTTACTTCTCGCTGCTCGAGTTTTTAAATATCGAGTTGGTAAATGAGGAGTGAAGAGTGAGAATGCTGACGAGTGGCGGACGGCTGAGTAACACGTGGGAACGCACCCCAAAGTGAGGAATAACTGCTCGAAAGGGTAGCTAATGCCGCATATGATCTTCGGATTAAAGTCTTCGGACGCTTTGGGAGCGGCCTGCGTCAGATTAGGTAGTTGGTGAGGTAAAGGCTCACCAAGCCGACGATCTGTAGCTGGTCTGAGAGGATGACCAGCCAGACTGGGACTGAGACACGGCCCAGACTCCTACGGGAGGCAGCAGTGAGGAATCTTCCACAATGGGGGAAACCCTGATGGAGCAACTCCGCGTGCAGGATGAAGGCCTTCGGGTCGTAAACTGCTTTTATAAGTGAGGAATATGACGGTAACTTATGAATAAGGATCGGCTAACTACGTGCCAGCAGCCGCGGTCATACGTAGGATCCGAGCGTTATCCGGAGTGACTGGGCGTAAAGAGTTGCGTAGGTGGTCGTATAAGCGAATAGTGAAATCTGATGGCTCAACCATACAGACTGTTATTCGAACTGTACGACTCGAGAATGGTAGAGGTAACTGGAATTTCTTGTGTAGGAGTGAAATCCGTAGATATAAGAAGGAACACCAATGGCGTAGGCAGGTTACTGGACCATTTCTGACACTGAGGCACGAAAGCGTGGG
>JBDTIG010000033.1:0-2652 GCA_039936495.1 Saccharimonas sp. (SeqCode) | reverse complement strand
CAGCACCGGCGCCCGCTTTGTTAAAAAAGAGGTGTTTGGTCAACTCAATGGCGACTCTATTAGTTACCAGACGATTACCACTCGCTTCCCAGATACCGAAGCAAATATTGACGATATTGCTTCACGGTTAGTAAATGGTGACATGGTTATAAGTGCGGCCGGCGACGGAACAGCCTCACAAGTGGCAAACGCCATTTTGGTGAGCGGTGTTGACGCCGAAGTTGGCTTTTTGCCCTACGGCAACTTTAACGATTTAGCATTAAGCCATATGAATCAGAAAGACTCAGTAACCGATTTAGTGCGGGCTAGTGCCGCCAAAGTTATACCTCTTTACGTAGAGCTCGACGGTAAACCGTGGCGCTATGCCCCTGGCTATACGACAATCGGGTCGACAGCGCTATTAGCTAACCAATTTAGTACTGATCAGTCCCGTAAGCTTCTACGTTTTGCACCTAGGTCGCTCAAAATCGCCGCTAGTCTCGCACAACTGGCTGACACTTATTTCCGCACCCGTAACGACGACCTGCCACCGTTCACCACAACCGAAAAGTCTCAGTTAGCTGGCCAACCTGCAACAGATATCATAGCTATCAATAGTCCACATGTTGCCCGGATGGTACGTTTGCAAAAACTTTTTTACGATAGTACCGAGTTTGGCTATAAAGAAATCAATATGGCGCAGTTTTTACGTAACGTTCCCTTTGGTATACGAGCACTTACCAGTGGTGCGCCACTCGAAATGGTGAATAACAGTATTTCGGTACACTTTGATGAACCTGTAAAAGATTTACTGATACAAACAGAGGGTGAGTTTGCTCACGTTAGTGCACAAGATGTGACTATTTCAAAAAGTCTTGATGATTTTCTGAGTGTTTTACACACTAAACGATAGTCAGCTCAGCAACAACGACGCGATATCGGCTAAAGCCTCCTCCGCTTGCTCATTCTGGCAAAAGTAAACTTTTCCAGAATCTCACTGCGCTTTGCCGAACGCATGGCTGTCACCAGTAAACTGGTGGGCCATACATTCGAGTTGGATCAAGAATACCAAAGAAAAAACTGCCGATATGGCAGTTCTTTCTTTGGTGCGCCCGACGCGATTCGAACGCATGGCCTCTTGCTCCGCAAGCAAGTGCTCTATCCAGCTGAGCTACGGGCGCGCAATATACTTCACAGTGGTATATATTACCATACACAAGGGGTGTTGGCAATATTGTTTACAGATGAAGCCGAGCGAGTAATCGATCGATTGCATCAGGCTCAACTTCACTCATTGGCAGGCGTGAAGCGAGCATATCAACAAGCTGTTCACCGACGTTTTCAGGAAAATACAGGGTTTGCCCAACCTGGAATCGCTTACGCGGTATTAAAACGGCCGAGTGCATGCCGGCACGGCTCATAACACCAAACGATTTAAAGAGGCTGTAGGGGAATAGGCGGTCGTTGATATGAAGGCCTTTTCGGCTCAGTGTATAATGCAATAACTCTGGCGGTCGGCGGGTGTAGATAAACAAAGCCACTGCCATAACAGGTACAAGAATTGCGGAAGTGACAGAGTGGATAAGGAAGATTGCTATAAGTACGGCGACAAGTGTGACGACGACAAAAATAATATACCATCCGCGGCTCTTGTCGATATCGATATGCTCTGGGGCTTCCCAACGAATAAGTGTGGCATCGTCTTCGCTAATTTCAGGTTCTTCGTTGGTATCGGGCTGATCATCAGCTAGTGGGTCGTTATTTTCGTCTACTTGCTCAGGGGCCTGAGTGTCGTTAACCTCTGGCTCTTGTGGGGCCTGAAAGGGCGCCTGTGATTGAGCCTCGGTCGGCTGTTGCCATTCTTCGCTTTTATCATGATCTGGCTGCATAAGTTCAGTATAGCATGAGGGGTATAGGTGTAGGGGGGATATCGCGTCTTCGCTTTATTTTGCCAAGTAAAACGGACCCTTCGGACCTCATTTACTTGGCGGGGCCGCCTACGAGGTCTGAGCCATAATTATTAAATGTAACCTAATTGGTCCAATATGGCATCATCAACATCGACATATCCAGACTCCTCTGACTCCTGTCGACTTTGCATCGAGCGTATCCCTGGAAGGCGAATACTAGGTACCCCGACTGCAACGCGAGCAGCCTGAATGTCGCATATCATTTGTGAAGCGTCTTTCTTAAAATCCGCGAGGTCAATTAATAAGTTGGGGTCAATTGCAATAAACACCGACCCCCATTCCTCCTTAAAAGTCTTGTTGTCTACCCAAGCACCATTAATCAATGGTCCTGCCAACATCTCGACCATCATTCCTAATCCTGATCCCTTGTAGCTATGATCAAATGGCAATAGTGCGCCGCTCATGGCGGCTTCAGGATCAGTTGTAGGGTTACCGGCTTTATCAATAGCCATATTTTTAGGGATATCTTCGTTCTTTGCTTCGGCGAGAACAAGGCCGTAGAATGTCATCGCTGAGGTAGCCATATCAAACACAAACGGCTCCTCTTCAGTGGGAAAGGCATACCCAAGTGGATTTGTACCAAAAATTGGGTCAATACTCCCAAATCCGGCAGTTGAGGCGGGTGAGCGGCTACAAACAATACCGATAAGATCTTTCTTCGCAATTTGTTCGGCATAGTACGCCTGTGCACCATTGCTTGAGA
>JBDTIG010000032.1:0-6353 GCA_039936495.1 Saccharimonas sp. (SeqCode) | reverse complement strand
CAACCAAAATATACTAGCGATATAATCATGCAGTTAAGAGCTATTGAGCTGGTGGTTGTAGAGGGAACGGTCTATCCGCTGCTAAGTCGTTTGCAAAAAGATGGTCTACTGGAATACGAATGGAAAGAGAGTGAGCAGGGACCCCCGCGCAAATACTATAAAACGACGCGGCTTGGTGATGAGGTGGTCAGCGAGCTCGCTCAGAAGATTAATTTACTAACCGATACATTAGAGAGATTGTAAGGAGACTACGATGAAAGAAATTACCAGAATTCATATCGCGAAGACAGCTTATGAAATAGAGGTGACGGCAAAGAAGCACTTAGAGAAATACCTCAAGAGCCTAGAAGAGTATACCGATGATAAGGATGTGATTATTGACATCGAGATTCGGATGACGGAGTTGCTGCGAGAACGAGGCGTGACTCCGGGCGGGGTGATTGCGAGTGACGACATAGCGTCTTTGCGCGAGCAGTTGGGCGAACCGTATGAGTTCGCTGGTGAAGATGGCGATATGGCAGTCGGTGCTTTTGACGAGGATGATCGTCGCAGGCTGTTTCGAGATTCGGATCGCGCAGTATTGGGCGGTGTGTTGGCTGGCATAGCGGCTTACTTCAAGGTAAATCCGCTTTGGTTGAGGCTCGGTTTCTTGGTGGTTACAATCATGTCGTTTGGAATGGCGGCATTTGCCTATGCTATTTTCTGGCTAGTAATCCCATCGACTAGAACTGCGGCCGAGAAACTACAGCTACTCGGGAAACCAGTGACGGCTAAGTCTATCAAAGAATTGAATAGTTATGAGGAAGTGCAAGGCTCGGCGGGGCGTATACCGATTTTGCAGCAGGTTCTGATGGTAGCAATTGGGGTTGGGTGTTTGGTTACGGCGTTTATAGTCTTCGGCCTTACTCTGTGGAGTGGCATTGTCGCTATTTCGAGTGACTCGGTTAGTAGGTTCGCGAGTGGATCTCTAGGATTTGGGAACGATCAAACTTGGTTGATATGGCTAGGAGTTGGCTTGGTCGGCTTCGGAATGTTGCTATTAGTAGCGTTGCTATCGTTGATTGCTTACGGACTTTTATCTCGTCGGTTAACTCGCCGGATGGTAGTTAGCGGCATTATAATTATTGCTCTGGGTGTTACTTCAGTTGCTATAGTGGCGGGTGGCGCAGCTACGCAATCTTGGCGCAATCGAGATGAAATACATCGCCTATATAAAACTTCAAAGGTGGCTTTGCCAAAAACTTTCAGCACGATACGGACGTTGAAAGTTACCGGCCTACCGTCCGATAGTACAGAAAGCTATGCTTACGCTGTAAATGTGCGGTATATCGCCGATGGTAGCACGCCGAGATATGAGTGGTCCGCCTTGCCTGGGACGAAGCCGAAGGTTGTTGTCGAGGGAGAAATGGCTGTATTGACTATGGTTTCGTCGGATAACTATCGTGATTTGGCAACACAGCCGCAGCTAGTGGTACACGGTCCGAAGCTGGATGCTTTGATAGTAGCATCGAATGCTTCGGTGGCATATAGCGTCGGTAAGCAGGATTCTTTAGCAGCTGAGTCGATAGGATCTGGCGCTAGCATATCAGTTGATGGGTCGATACTGTCGGCTATCGTCAGCGGCAAGAATAGCTATATCGATTTGAGCCAAAGTTCAGTTAAGCAACTAAGCGTCGATGCCAGTACCGGCCTAAGTGTGCTTGCGGGAACGGTTTATTCGCTCAGCGTTGTTCAACCAGATGTTTGTCCGGCCAGTGGCGCAAATCAGGAAACTTCGGTGCGTGTCGAAGCCGTTTCTTCAGGTGAAATGAGTTATAATGGAGTTAAGCAGTCTGCCAAAACGCACGTGGGAAATTGTGCGACAATAGTGATTGGCGATGACGAGAACTCAAATTACCAGGAGGGTGTGTGATCGAAGTAAAGGGCGTAACTAAAACTTATGGCAAAAAACAAAATCGATTTGTGGCGCTGAGTGATATCAATTTTACAGTTCCAAGTGGCGCTAGCGTAGCTATTCTCGGTAAAAGTGGTTCGGGCAAGTCGACCTTAATGCATGCTATGAGCGGGCTCGATCGACCCGAGGTCGGAGAGATTATCGTTGATGGTCAGGATATCTTGAAGCTAAAACAAAAGGCGGTTGATACTTTTCGGGCTAGCAAAATTGGGTTCATCTTTCAAAGCTTTTTTGTGCAAGCTAATGAGTCGGTCGTTGATAATGTCAGTTTACCGCTCGAAATTGCCGACATACCGCGCGGCGAACGAACACGGCGGATTAACGCTGCGCTAGAAAGCGTTGAGTTAACTGATAAGCGCAAGAACAAGGCTAAAGATTTATCGGGTGGCCAGAAACAACGTCTAGCGGTTGCGCGGGCTATTGTCAATAAACCACAGATTATCTTTGCCGATGAGCCGACCGGAAATCTCGACAGCGCCACGGGCGAGAAGATCGAGGATTTGCTATTTGGTTATAACCGTAAAAATGGTGTAACGCTAATTATCGTGACTCATGACGAGGACCTCGCCAAGAAGTGTGATATTTTGATAAGCATGAAAGACGGCAAGGTGGTATCAATCAACGATAATCCGTCGGTGAAGCGACCGATTGCCCATAAGGGGAGGAAGATCCAGCTATGAGAATGATTGATACGATTGCGCGGGCTAGCCGAAGCATCCGTCAGGCTAAAGCTCGCACTCTACTGACTAGCTTAGCGATTGGTGTCGGTGCATTTACTATTACTTTAGCGCTAGCAGCTGGAGCTGGTGGACGCAATTACGCAGCCGACGTTATTAGCTCTAATACCAATCCTCAGCAGATCCAGGTAACTCAAAAGCAGAGCCCTCAAAGTAGTGGACCTCAAGAGTATTCAACTGATCCAACTGTCTCGTTTGGTGGTGGTTTTACGTTTAAGCAGCTGGGCCAAACGGATATCGCAAAGATGGAAAAAGTCTCTGGTGTCGCTTCCGTCACACCAGCCTACGATATATCGGTTGAGTATGTTACTAGACCTGGGCAGAAAAAATACCAAGCTGGCATCCAAGCACTTGATTCAGGCATTAAATTGACATATGCCGCAGGTGGTGGCGCGGTCCAAGATAATCAAATTGTCATTCCTGAGGCATTTAGTAAGGTGCTTGGCTTTAGTTCACCACAACAGGCTATTGGACAAACTATCGATCTCGTTGTTGTTCAGGCTGCAAGCAAGGCCGTACCGCAAGCCACGAAAACGTTTAATTTCACGGTTGTCGGTGTCACCGAAAAAAACGTACTTGCCTTTGGTACCAATAGTAGTTTGTCTGTGACAGAAAATGCCGGTAAGGGCCTATATACATACAACCAAGAAGGGTCACTGACTTTCGGCAACTATATGGCGGCCTTGGTGGTCGCTAAGGACGGCGTCGATCCGACGACGGTCAAAGATAGTCTGCAAAAGCTTGGTTACGAGGCGCAGACCGCTGAAGATTTGATGAGCACAATCTTTCAATTTATTAACGTACTGCAGGCGATTTTAATCGGCTTTGGTGTGTTAGCGGTCTTGACTTCAGTGTTCGGCATCATCAACACCCAGTATATCAGTGTGCTTGAGCGTACCCAACAAATCGGTTTGATGAAGGCTCTCGGTATGCGCCGTCGTGATGTCGGTCGATTGTTTAAGTTTGAGGCGGCTTGGATAGGTTTCTTGGGTGGTGCGATTGGTGCGGGTATTGCGATACTGACGGGAATAGCGGCTAATCCGTTGATTACCGATGCGCTATCGCTCGGCAAGGGAACTGAATTGTTGATTTTTCAGCCGATTAGCGTAGCTGCTATCATCATTGGTTTGATGCTTGTGTCAGTTGGGGCTGGAATCTTACCAGCTCGAAAGGCTGCTAAGCTCGATCCTATCGAGGCACTCCGTACTGAGTAAGTAGAGGGCGGTGTGGTAAAATTAGTTTATGTTAGACATTCGCTTCATCCGAGAAAATCAAGATATCGTCCAGAAAAACGCTGAAAATCGTGGCTATCGCGACGTATCTATCGCGAAATTGCTGGAATTGGACGGTCAAAAGCGAATTTTGCAGCAGGAAGTTGATGAACTGCGCGAACGACGCAACCAAAACTCTGCCAAGATGAAGGGCGGTAAGCCCGAGCAGGAATTGATCGATGAGGGTAAGCGCATCAAAGTCGAACTCTCAACGCGCGAGGAATACTTGACGGGTGTTAGCGCGGAATTCCAGGTGATGATTGAAGGTGTGCCGAATATGGCATTTGATGACGTGCCAGTTGGAGGTGAAGAGGCTTCGATCGAGATCAAGCAATTCGGTGAGCAAGATACTGGGGCAGTTGACCATTTGGATTATGCGACAGCGCGTGATTGGCTCGATTTCGAACGGGGGGCTAAGGTAGCTGGCGCAAAATTTTATTATTTGAAAGGCGATTTAGCCTTACTTGAGCAGGCGGTTACGCAGTATGCCATCCAGTTTGTGACAGAGCGTAATTTCACGCTGATGAGCGTGCCTCATATGGTCAATCAACGGACTATGACTGGTACGGGTTTTGCGCCGCGCAGTTCGGATCAGTCAGATGAGTATTCCATCGAAGGCGAGGATCTCAGCTTGATCGCAACAGCTGAAATTCCTCTGACAGGTTACCATGCTGACGAAATCATTGATGAAGCCGACTTGCCATTACGCTATGCTGGAATTAGCCCGTGCTACAGGCGGGAAGCGGGGGCGGCCGGTAAATTTACTCGGGGACTATTTAGAGTCCATCAGTTTAATAAACTTGAGATGTATGTGTTTGCAACGCCAGAATCTAGTGCGGCGATACACGAAGAGTTATTGCAGATCGAAGAGGGGATATGGCAGAGTATGGAAATTCCGTACCATGTCATTAATATCGCGACTGGGGACTTAGGTGCACCAGCTGCTAAAAAGTATGATCTCGAATATTGGTCGCCAGTCGACGGCATGTACCGCGAACTAACTAGTTGTTCAAACTGCACCGATTTCCAGGCTCGCAATCTCAATATTCGAGTTCGCCGAGCAGACGGTAAAGTTGAAATGCTACACACCCTGAACGGTACGGCGGTCAGCCTAGCGCGATCACTCGTGGCCATACTTGAGCACTGCCAAACCGAGGATGGCAAGATTCGTGTGCCGGAAGTTTTGCGGCCTTATATAGGTGGACGCGAAGTACTATAATCTAACCTTTGTTTTTTTAAATATTCTTTTGTATACTTTGGCGCCTCAACCCCATGGAGTCTAGCGGTGGCTCAGGAACTAAATCTCTTTAAGTTGTTCTTTTGAAGTCAAAAGAACCAAAACCTCTGGGGTGGCTTCGTGGATGTGATAAATAACTAAGTTCCTCCTTTTGGCAGCAAAAGTAGGCAAAACTGCCGGGGAACTCGCTTCACTCCGGGAACTGAAGTAGCTGTTTTGGCGTCGCTGCGGAACGCTCCTTCAGAGCGGTCTTTTTCCAGATCGATTTTAATTGAAAAAGACAAGTCCTCGCGAACTACTCGCTATCACAGCTATTTGGCAACTCCTTCACTTTTCGGGTTCGCTCATGACCTCGAGGCCCCGCTGGGCTACTTGCCTCATGCCAGATATCCTCACGCTAAGCTTGACCAACCCATCCGAGTGGACTAAACTTATCCATAATATGCATAAGCTTGATCGAACAAACCATCGACCATCAACTCTTCGACTTTCGCTTCGTCTTAATCATGGTTTCACCATCGTCGAACTCCTCATAGTCATAGTAATCATCGCCATCCTAGCCACGATAACCATCGTGGCCTACAACGGCATAACTAACCGCGCCCATGAATCTAGTCTCAAAAGTGATCTAACTAACGGCTCTAAGCTCCTCGAGATAGCCAAAACCATCAATGGTACCTATCCAGCTGACCTAACCACTGTCAATAACGGCCAAGCCTTTAAATCCTCTGGAGATAATACTCCAGTCTATAACACTAACGCCGCTGGAGATACCTACTGCTTGGAAACTCATTATCCAACCACTAGCCCAACCATGGCATACTTTGTCACCAACCTCGACACAAGCCCCCAACTAGGCACCTGCACTGGTACAACTGGTAACCCAGGTGGTGTCCCAAGCGGTGGCGGTGGCGGAGCTATCGCTGATGGTAGCCCAATTCAGACCATCACGGACGCTAACTGCCCAACTACTCGCACCCGTGCTGTTGACGCTAGAGACACCCACGCCTACTGGGTCCAGAAGCTAGCTGATGGTAAGTGCTGGATGCTGACTAACCTCGGCTACAGCGGTAACGGTACTACTACCTATGGTGATACCAAAGCCCTCACCAAAGGCACCGAAACCGGTGCAGCCTCCTACACTGTCGCTACTT
>JBDTIG010000031.1:0-11976 GCA_039936495.1 Saccharimonas sp. (SeqCode) | reverse complement strand
GGTAGATGTCTCTGAGATGAACTACGCGGGCGGCGTCGGTGTGATTCACCGTCGGACGGTCTCGGCTAGTACGTTCTCTTATATATATGCCTAAAGTCGCACGGCGTATAGCCTAGATATCAAAAAGCTTCCAATCTCTGGAAGCTTTTTGATATCTTTACGGAACCCTTACCCCGCACTAGAACACTTTTATAAGCGTCCAGATGCCACCACTGACACTGAGGCAGAAATTCTTCAGGCCGTCCGACAAGGTCACAACATTTGTGATTTTGTCACCTCGGCGACTGACGACGTAAATGCCTCGGTCGATGAATTGGTAAGTCTTGCCCGCCCACTCCATCTTGATTGGAAACGGCTGCATATTGCGGCCAAACCCAATTGAAGTGATTGATACAGGCGTGTTAATATTTGCTTTCATAGCATACTCTCCTATGGCTAAAGTTTGTAAGTGGTGGAGTATGAGCGACAAGACCCTTTGCGATGCCCCACTTACGAGCCGAGCTAGGTATGTCTGAAGTCGCGATTGGTAGGTTCCGTCTGTAGTTGGAGCCTAAAGCGTTAAAGTATGGTTTGGGAGTGGAAATTCCAGAGTTTCCTCCGAAAAGTACTGCCATAACCTGTATCTAATTATAGCTTGCGCTATAGCTACCTCGTCAAGTCTAGCTATTCGGGTAACAGATTGTGAAAAAGAGGTAATTAAACGTAAATGTGATGAAAATAAATAATTCTATTGGTCGGGGTGATCCGATTTGAACGGACGGCCTCACCGTCCCGAACGGTGCGCGCTACCAACTGCGCCACACCCCGACGCTTTGCTCATTATAACCCCGGATAGAGCCGTAATGGAAGAGGCCGTGCTATTGAGATACCGTAGTGACTAAATAGTTAAATTCTTTTTTCGATGTTCTTTTGTGGCCTAAAGAACCAAAAGCCCTGGGGCGGCTTCGTGCCGCGGTGAGTATCGGTCACCTACTTTTGACAGCAAAAGTAGGCAAAACTGCCGGGGAACTCGCTTCACTCCGGGAACTGAAGCAGCTGTTTTGGCGTCGCTGCGGAACGCCCCTTGGGCGGTCTTTTTCTAAATCGATTTTAATTGAAAAAGACAAGTCCTCGCGAGCTACTCGCCAAAACAACTCCTTCACTTCTCGGGCTTGCTCATGACCCCAGACCCCGCTAGGCTTCAGTATGCCAGAATATAAATATAATCCGGAGAGTCCGGATTATATTTATGTGCTTAGAGCGAGTAGGGATTAACCGACTACCTCGACGCCCATGCTGCGCGCTGAGCCCGCGATGATTTTGACAGCACCATCGAGGTCGATAGCATTTAGCTGGTCCATCTTGGCTTTAGCGATTTCCTCGAGTTGAGCTCGGGTAATCTTACCAACCTTGTCGGTGTGTGGCTTGCCGCTACCCTTTTTGATGTTGATCGCTGAGCGAATCATGTCATCAACTGGCTGGCCGAGGCTTCGCCAGGTAAAAGTACGATCCTCGTAAACTTGGATGTGTACGATGACGTTCTTGCCAGCATCAGCTTTAGTAGCTTCATTGAATGGAGTTATAAAGTCCATCATTTTGAGGCCCCATTGGCCGAGCGTCGATCCAACTGGAGGACCGGCCGTAGCGCGACCAGCTGGAATACGTAGTTTTAGATTACCAATGATTTTCTTTGCCATGATATAGTTTGTTCCTTATAAAATAGATTATCTCTTTAGTGTTTGAAGCAGTTGAAAGAGTAACGTAACTCTATGCATTATAGCACGCTTATGCCTGGTTTGTCAAGGCCTAGCTGTTAAACTAAACTTTCTTAACCTGCAAAGCGTCGAGCTCGACTGGAGTGTCGCGGCCAAACATGCTGACCATAACCTTGAGCTTGCCCTTGGCGGTATCGATTTCGCTAATCGCCCCATCGAAGCCCTTGAACGGTCCGTCAGTGATACTGACGACTTCACCTTCGGTGAAATCGATTTGGTGTTTCGGATCTTCGACGCCCATGCGTTTTTTGATCTTGGCGATCTCTTTGTCGGAGACGGGAGTAGGCTCAGTGCCGCTACCGACAAAGCCGGTGACGCCTGGCGTGTTACGGACAATGTACCAAGTTTCGTCGGTCAGTTTCATTTCGACTAAAACATAGCCCTGGAAGATTTTAGCTTCGACAACTTTACGTTTACCGTTCTTGATTTGGATTTGCTTCTCTTTTGGAACGAGAGCGTCAAAGATCTTGTCGGCCATATCAACCGCCTTGATGCGCTGCGTGATACTATCAGCTACTTTTTCTTCGTAGCCGCTATAGGTATGGATCGCATACCATTGTCTTGTTCCATCGTATCGAGTATTTTTAGCCATCGCCTATTTTCCTATAATTAGATTAAATAATTTTGAGAGTCCGAAATCGAGCAGTACGACGATAATCACGAAAAATGCTGTGAATAGTACGAGTGCTCCCGTCATGCCCCAAGTCGAACGACGGTCGGGCCAGCGGACTTGTCGGATTTCATACCATGACCCAGAAAAGTATTTGGCAATTGCTTGCCATGGATTGAGTTTTGGCTCTTTCGGCTCGGTTGATGCCGGGGTAGCTTTAGCAGCGGGCTTTTTGAGGATAGCCTTTAGCGTCGCGTCGGCTGCGGTTATGCGAGTAATTATACTAGACTCGCCCTTTTTAGTTGGTTTTTTAGCCACTTACAAATTTCTCCCAATTTAAATAGCCTGGTTTCGGCCAGACTGTCAAGTCTATAGTATACCGGTGCGCAGAGGTTGTCAATAAGGTAAACGGCTAGGCGTCTTTGGCTGGTTCAGCCATTGGCAGAGAGAAAGAAAAGGTTGATCCATGATTGATGCGGCTTCTAGTCTCGATGCGCGTATCGAGCTTGTCCGCTAGTTTGGTAGCGACGTAGAGGCCGAGGCCGGTGCCGCCAGTTTCACGAGTACGATAGTCTTCACTGCGCCAGAATTTCTCAAATATCTTGGCTTGGTCAGACTTGGATATGCCGATGCCAGTGTCTTCGATCGAAAATGTCACTTGGCCGTCAGCTACTTCGACTGATATGGTGACGCTGCCTTTCTTAGTGTATTTGATAGCGTTTGTGACGAAGTTCTGTAAGAATTCTTTCAAATACAGTGGGCTAGATGAGACGCTGCCGGCTTTGGCGGGGACGTCGAGATTAAATTTCAAACCTTTGGCTTCAGCTTGAGGTGCGTATTCGTTATAGAGGGCGTTGATGATTTGATTGATGTCCAGAGTCTCAACTTCATCGGCTACACCTCGTTCAGCGCGCGACAAAGTGGAGAGATCATTGACCATGCGGGCTAGAAAGAGAATCTGGTCGTGAGCGGTCTCGACGTTTTTGATGAGAGTCGCGTGTGGGATATCTTTGCGGTGCATCATTAGGTCGACGTTTGATAGCGAACCTTCGGCGATGGTAATCGGCGTGCGTAGCTCATGGCTGACGACAGATATAAATTCGTCACGTTCTTCTTCGAGCGATTTTTGCTTGGTGATGTCACGCAAAATGACGACGTAGCCATCGTTCTCGTGGGTATTAGAGCTGTTGGCGCTACGGATTGGAGAATAGATGACGTTTAGGCGGATGGTTTCCTGTGATATTACAGCGCTCAAGTCGTCACGAGTTACGACGCTATGCGAGGCGTGGAAGGCGCGTTGTAATTTAAAGGTTTTATTCTCGGGGTCAGTCATCCTAATTACTGAATCGATATGCTCGCCGGTTAGCCCACTGTTGGTGTCGAGCAGATTTAAGCTCGCGGCGTTATATATCTGGATGATCCCATCGCGGTCAGTACTGAAAATGGCGTCGGCTAGGTTGTTGACGATAGTGAGCACACGGTCGCGTTGAGCAGTCTCTTCATTTTGGCTACGGATTAGCTCACGACGGTCAACTTCTTGGGCAGCGTGCATGGCACCAGCGATAAACCCTACAATTACTGTGCCGGTAGAATACAGAATCACTTGAACTAGATAGCTGGTGTCGCCGAGTTGCTGTAGGCTCTCCCCTAGCGTGACTCCAA
Source organism: Saccharimonas sp. (SeqCode) (assembly GCA_039936495.1). Taxonomy (GTDB): domain Bacteria; phylum Patescibacteriota; class Saccharimonadia; order Saccharimonadales; family Saccharimonadaceae; genus Saccharimonas. The sequence goes on along the minus strand of JBDTIG010000031.1, from coordinate 7,950 downwards.
AGAGTGACAGGATGCTGAGATAAAGACCGCTTTTGCCGAAATACATATAAGCCGCCAAAAACAGTAATATCCAAAGCCCAGTCAGCGGCATCGCAATGCCCGAGACGAACAGTACATAAGCGATTGCCAAGCCGTGGTAGAGTATGACCCGTAGCCCGATGGCTGGCTTACTTTTCGGTGGTACGAAATATGAGTAAACGATTAGCAAGAGCCAGCCGATACTGATCGCAAAAAAGGCTGGAACGACAATGCGATGGTTTATGTCGATTAGGTGAGTTACCGCCAGCAGCCCGTATAGAAAAAGCAGTAGCGGTGCCAACAGCGAAGAAGAGCGGATAATCCGTTTCGCGATTGGATTGACTTCCGGCATCTCTCGCACTTCTTGTTTCATTGTATTTATATTAGCATAACCGAGCTGATGTCAGATAGAGGGAGTCTCTTGTTTGATGAGCTTACGGTGCGGCTTATAATCCGGGTCGCATCGCTCAACTGAAGCCCAGAATTCTTTAGAGTGGTTCATGTGCTTAGTGTGGCATAACTCGTGGATCAGAACATAATCGATTAGTTCGTCGGGTAGCTTCATCAGTGCAATGTTTAAGCTGATAGTCCCAAGTGAGCTACAGCTCCCCCACCGTGAGGAATTATGGTTGAAGCGTGTCCAATCGTAGCTGAATCCATAAACTTGAGCGAAGTGAGCGAGCCGTACTGGTAGATAAGCCTTCGCTTCGGTTCGGAGGACTCGAGCGACTTTGGTGCGGATTTCATCTTGGATACGTTTTTCGCCGATCGAGTTACCGGGCGGTAGATAAACGATTATCGTTTGGCGTATAATTTTTACAGTAAAATCTTTGGATAAGCCAGATTTGACTATCTTCAAAGTGTGAAGTTTGCCGATTGGCTGATTGTCGTAGTATGGGTCGATTTTTGCTGATGATTTGAGCATATCACGTAATTTGATCCTAGATGAGTCGACGAACTTTCTGATAAATGGCATAGCGACGTAGCGCGGTGCGGTTACAGCCAGTTGGCCGTCGGAGTCGACTCGGATGCGAACGTGAGTTGAGCGGACGCGTTTAGTGACGATTATTTCGCCGAATTCCGGGTCGTTAATGAATGGCATATAATTTTTTGGAGGGTAAAGAGATTAGCCCATCGCCCGGTTAGATTTACCATAGCGATCGGGTGCAGCCGATGACCTTGACGCGAGGTGCTTATCGTTGGCACCTTTGATGAGTTCGCGATTTTGTTTACCTAGGTGCTCTAGTATAACCTTGGCTTGCGATACGTAAGTGTGCTTACCACTGATGACGACGGCTTTCTCGTCGGGATGCGGGGCGCTAAATATTTCGAGTTGATCTTCGAACTGATCGGTTGCCATCGAGCGATCTTTGGCGATTCGGCTCATACAGGTATCCCGACTGGTCTGGACCCAGACTAATAGAGGCTGATAGCCCTTGGAGCGCGCCCATCTTGAGAACTCCGCGCGGCTAGTCCTGGTGGCGCTGTTGCCTTCAAACAGAAAAGTCTGTTCTGTCTTCATGATTTCACTAAGTAGATAGAGGACTACCTTCTCGGTGTTGGTGTCATCGCCAATTTGATCTTGGACGTCCGCTATGTTGATAAACGGTAGTTTGAACATATTCGAGAACTGTTCAGCGAAGAAGGTTTTGCCGCTTCCCGGTATGCCTACTAGCATTATAGCGTGCGGTCGAGCCAGACGTAGGGTATTCATATTAGGTATTATACCAGAAACTATAACTACTCGACTCAAACGTTAGTTTAGATCCGTAAGCGCTAGCTGTGGTGTTAAAAGTCGTCCGGCACGCCCCAGTTTTTCAGGACGAATTTGTCGGGATCACCAAGCCCACAAGTGATAATAACCCATACACCATTAACTTGCTTGAGCATACAAGTTTGCGTGCTAGAGGTTGAATCGCTGGACCCGTTCGAGACGTAGACTTGAGCAAAAGGAAGCTTCTTTTTGACTATAGTGACTGTTAGCGTCTTGCCGCTATTAATCACTTGGCCTTGTTGCCATGCGAGGGCTGTGTCAGCAATCGATTGCTCATCGGTCTTGACTGGATTGCTAGCAATGTTCTTATCCATCGCTTTTTGGGCATTGGCAGCGTTTTTGTCAGAAATATCGAGCAGCGTTTGGGTTGACTTCAACTGCTGATCGGTCGAAGTTAATTTATTGTTCAGTGTCTCAGATTGGGAATTGAGCACAATGATAACGATTGACGACGCAATTAGTACTATGGCAAATAGAACCCACGGTATAAGTGCCCTTTTGCGGAGCAAGCCGGACTTGTCTGATTTGGGGCTCGGTTCCTGTGGTGGTTTAGGGATGGTTGCGGGCTCAAAAGCTGCAACAGGAATAATTGCTGGTGGGACATTGTTGACCTGAGGCGGGTTAGCCTCCGGCGGTGGGGTTGGGTAGTTTTGTGGCTGTTCGTTCATAGCCCTCCTTTTCAGTATTAACTTAATCATAAGCTATATGAACAGCTAAGGCAAATATCCTAGACTGCCAATGTTTTTTGGTGCTTAGCTTGTGCTGACTAGTCGGTTCGACCGCATGCGCGAAATCAAGCCGAGATACTCTTTTACCATGCGTGAACCAGAAATAATTGGCAGATAGCCGCTAATCTCGCGAATAGTTTCAGCTAGGTACCTATCGTCGTTTCGTAAGATTTCGGCAGCCTCAACCATACGCTTATATAATTCATATTCCTCGTCGCCGCTAACTTCCAAGCAAGCGATCGGATCTAGGTCGGCAACTCCCCCGTCTGGTGTTGAAATTAGTAACTTAAAGTTGGCGATATCCTTCATCCATGACGTACCGCAGGCTTCTCTGCCGACTTCTGGAATGTTGATGGCACAATCGGCGCCGATGGACAGTGCGCGACCAACTTCTTCGTCGTAGTCTTGGATATAGTGGACGCGTGACCTCAGGACTGGGTGTTCGTCAACTAGTGTCAAGATCCGGTGAAGTTCCTCCTTCATCGGGTAATCACTGGCATGAGGTTTTCCAGTTAAGATGAAGTGTGCGTTTTCCTCCTCGAGTATGCCGGCTAATCTATCTGGATCGGAGAATACCATACCAGCACGTTTATAGCTTACGAAACGACGTTTGAAATCAAATATTAGAGCATCGTCTGGAATCTGGATTGGTTGACCGGTTTGGTCTAATCGAGTTTCCAAAACTCGATTAAGCTCCTGCCTACCTTGGCTCTTTAGTTCTCGAATGGCATTGATTTCTAGCCTTTGTAGCTTGTCTACGTAGTCGTCTGACGGTAAGTCGAATTCGTCTAGTATGCCAAGGTCGTGATAGTAGTCGCTGACACCATCGGCAATCCATTTGCGCGAGATTCCATTGGTGACGGCCTGGAAATCAACATGGTTCCCGTCTTTGTCTGAGAAATTACTAACGCGAGCGTGCAATTTGCTAACACCACTTTTGGCACCTGATAACTCTATAGCTAGCAAGCTGAGTGGGAGTAGACCGTCCGCATCAAACATACTGTCCAGCCAATCGCGGACAGATTCACTCTCGATGTTTGGCATGACGCGGCGTCGGAATTGGTCGCGGTGAAATTTACTCTCGGCAGCCGCCACCAGAGTGTGATTGGTATAGAGCAGACTTGAACGAGTTTGCTCGATGGCTTCTTTAAGCGGCAAGCCCTGTTGACATAAATCATCGAGTTTAGCGATAGCTGCGAAGACAGTCGGAGATTCGTTTAGTTGCATAAATGCCGCTTCGATACCCTGTTGTTTTAGGGCTTGATAACCACCAAAGCCCAGAGCTACTTCCTGGTATAGACGATGGTCGTCACTGTTCCCGCCCTGGTAGAGTTCTCCGAGATTTGGTTCAGTAACAGCAATAATTCTAGTTGAGCCGAGTTTTCGCTCGAGTATTGTTAATTCAGCGTCGTCATCGTACATACTCCGGATAGAGACACAGCCGAGCTCTTTATATAGTCTGAGCGGATCCGCCGAAGTGTGGATTTCGTGCTGCCAGAAATAACGCAGTGTTTGATGACTTTCGCGAGGGTAAAATAGCGTAACGATAACGAATGGAGCGTTTAGCTGTTCAGCGACACGCCGAGTATCGGCCGCTAAAACGCCTAATCCACCACCACCCTTTATGTCGTTCGATTGATCATACATCTCCATAGAAAAGTAGACAATCGGGTGTTCATCGGAGATAAATTCAGATAGCTCGCTAAGGTGGCCGTTTTCATCATGGCCGTTAGTATCATCATCCTGATTGTCTATATGTGACAGGAAATCCTTAAACGATCTTTGCTCAGCATTTTTTGGCATAACTTAAATACTCCGAAACTTAGTGTTACGGCTAGTATACTATAAGCGGATTGATAGGGTGAGAGTGGTTTCGACAACGCCCGTGGTTGTCGGGTGTTTGCGATAATTAAAGATTTATCGCTTCGTTGATCGGTTTGCCATTGATGGTAATCTTGATATTTTCGGCGCCTGAGGCACTTCGCGCAGTTTGTTCAATTTGAGACATGACGCGTTGACCGTCACAGTCGCCACCTAGACTTAACGAGCCGGTGATATCTACCACCATTGTCTTGCCATCGCCCGATAAGCCCGCCGATACAACTGTTAGCCACGATAGGTGAAGCGCGTTATATAGGCCGGACTGCCCGTAGTATTCGTCGTGGTTTGATAGTAACGCTTCGAGGGCGCCCATGGTGGAGTTGCTCGTCGCGCCAGATTTTGAGTCGACTTCTACCAGGCTGTCGTTACAGCCGATTTTCTGGCCAGTCTTGCCGTTATCCTCGAGCGCTACATAATAGAGTTTGACATCCTTTGCGGCTTGGGGAGCTGGTTTGGCCGTCTTACTGGATTCAGCGGTGGACTTTACGGTGTCTTTATTGGTTGCTGGCGTGATGGCCATCGTGTAGACCGCCCAGGCACCGGCTAGGATTAATATGATTATGAAAAGTACCACTTTGAGGGTGGATTTTTTATTCGAACCAGAGTGTTTATTTAGTTGCCTCATACTTATATTAAATAATACACTAGCCTGGCCTGACTGGCTAGGCTGCTAGCTTGCCCTGGATGATGTCGGCGCTGACAGCGAGTGCTAGGATGTCGGCTGGATCGATGGTTCGCGTCAGAGAATTACCAAACAGTATTTGCTGGATGGTTTTTGAGCTATTTCGATCATGGACTCGGCAAATGACGTTTGCAGTGACGATCAGAGTGCTAATCGATATTAAATAAGCTATCAGTTCTTCGGCCATCGGATCGAAGCCTGTCGAGTTTATCAGTGTTATCTCAACGCCAGTCTGAATATTTGGCAGCAGATGAATGCTCGAGATGTTGCCAAAATGCATGATGATATGGAATAGTTCATGTAAAATTACACTCAACAAAAACCCACATATACCGATATAAAACTCAGCACTTCGCAGCGTGCGCTGAAATAGACGAAAACACCTCACTATCTTTTCATTATACCATAGTATATAACTATAGTCAATAGAAGCTCTATCATCCGGAGTGCTTTCGCACAATTTAGGTTTATGATGCTTCAAGGTGATTGTAGACTCTCAGGATCACTTGGCCTATATGCGTAGGGTCTAGCTCCTCTCGAGCCTCACCTAGTTATAGATTTGGGATATGCGCATCAGCAGCATGGTAAACACGAGCACGGCTACAGCGAAGAGAATAGCATAATTCTTTTGAACAAATTTATGAATAAATGGGTAGATAGCTTTGGTAATTTCATAGGCCACAAAATAGCGTATCATGCGCGCGATTACAGCGATGATGATGAAAAAAGGTATAAAGAATCCGAAGTCGTAGGCCGTATGGTTAAATACTTTGAACGGTACTCCGGAAAACGGTTGGAAGAATAGCCCCCAGATTCCCCAATCGGTGAACCAACCTTGCACCTTTTCGATCATGCCCTGATAAACATACGGTAACGTTATCAGGAAACTAGCTGGTGCGTGCCACAAGATAGCAATGGTCGTACCGATCGCGGTGCCGATTAGGTCATACTTTAGTAAATCGAATTTCTTTCGGACTTTCAAAAATATTATCAAAAATAACAAAAATTCAGGTAAGACAAACCAGATAAAAGCTTCAGCTGCAGCCCAAACCACAATTAGAACGTTTGATTCTTTGCTAGTAAAGAATCGTTCTGCAAATTGATTGAAGTGAGGTTTTACTTCGCGAATAATTTTTTGGTTACGAAAATAAAACACTAAGACAAAGGGTGCAAAAAAAAGAGCGATTGATCCAAAGATAAAAATATAGTTTAGTACTAAATCAACGATGTAGTTGCCCATATGGCAATCGCTCCATAAAATAGCGCTTCGAATTGTAGGCTGCGGTGAAATTGTACATTCAGTACTCGATATGATTTAGTGGGGCTCAAGCGTAACCGTTCAACCAGGAGCCATAGTGCGAGCGCAATCGAGACGACTCCCCACGGCCAAAACTGGCCGCCTAGAAGTAGGCCAGACATTATAATGGTGCCGGCATATCCAATCGCTGCGAGTGCCACACTTACCTGTCGGACGCGGGTCCGGCCGTAGACTAGTAGAAAAGTTCGCTTATGGTGAGCTGCGTCACCTGAAGCGTCTTTATAATCCTTCAACATCGAAAGCGATGTGCGTGAAATTGCCAAAAATACACTCAGCAGGATAGCGTTGAAGGGCATGAGCGTGCCAAGTGACGCTCCCATCAGAAGCGGAAGCATCCCATAGCAAATTCCGAGTACGACTATTGAACTAATCGGTCGACGGGATAGCTGCTGAGGCCTCATATTGTACGCCCCAGACAACACTAATAAGTAAAGTAGCATAAAGGTAAATAGTAAATTCAAGAAGACAGCGCTTACTATGATTGTCGCCACAGTAATTAGCCCGAGAATCCACCAGGCTTGGCGTTTCGTGATTGAGCTTATGACCGATACGTCACGCTTGTTAGCCTTGTCTATCGCCATATCTTCAACATCGTTTGCAATGGTTGCGACGCTATGTAGTACGAAAAGTATTACCATACCGACGACAATCATCCAGTCTGAGGCACCCACGAGCGTAGCGCCTATATATAAGAGCAACAGAGGTATCAAGCTGTTATAAGGTCGAGATATTCTCCAGATTGCCGAGATTATTTCCATTGGGCTACGCACCGACTATGAACCTTGAAGAGGGCTACCTGGAATCATTACTAGAATAATCATCAAAGCGAAGAAGCCTACAGGAATTAAGATTGGCAACAGTAGCATTATAGTGATAACCGTGAGGACTTTCTTTAGCGCGCTATTATGCCCTAGTTCTTTCATAGGTACTACGCGAGCGCGGCGGGCCAATATTGCCGAGCGGACTGCCATAATCATGAATGATAGGACTCCAAAAGAAAGAATCTGTGAGAAGAACGGCCCGAAGCTAAATGTTAGGCCAAAGAATACTACACAAGCTAAAGCTGCCAATAGATAAGTCCAGACATCTTTCTTATCTTTATTTCGAGAGTCTTGATTAACGTAGGTCTGGCCTGCAGTCGTATCTCGTGAGCCAAAATTATTTGGAGCGGTGTCGTTTCCGGCTTGGCTCCTTAGGCGTTCATATTCTTCCCTGCTAACCCAGTAGCCTGGCTGAGCTGGCCGTACAGGAGTTGGTATCGTAGCAGGTGCAAGGTCGTTGATTGGTTCAATGTTCATTTCTTTTGGATCTCCTTCCCCAATGTGCGCGGCTGTTCAACTAGAGTCCTGGCATACTTATCGATCAGCGGTGGGATAAAGGCCAGAATTAGGAACGTAAATGCAAGAGCCGCGAAGCTAGCTATGATTATCGCGTTTTGCCGAGCGCCGATAAATATCGCAGCGCATATTAGAGCTACGACGTAGACTAGCGCTACTCCACTACTGAACTGAGCAGCGCCACGGGCTCGAACCGCGAGCTGCGTTATGCG
>JBDTIG010000030.1:0-3800 GCA_039936495.1 Saccharimonas sp. (SeqCode) | reverse complement strand
TCTAGTCGATCGATCTGGCAGCTTACCAACTAGCGAACCGTTGGGGTGGCCAGCGCCAAATCGTTCTTGTCCAACGAACACTAACTGCCCAGTCATCTTCAAGTGAATCATAAATGTATACTCAGTTGATAGATCGATCAATAATACTTTGGCGCGTCGCCTAACAGCTGTGACTTTGGCACCAATCGCAAAAGCATCGACCTGGCTGGAACTATTTGGAAAACTACGCGGCGATTCATAGGTCGTCACGCCAACAACCTTCAGGCCTACAGTCAAACGTTGCAGCCCTCGCCTAACAGTCTCAACTTCAGGTAACTCTGGCATATCAATGCACCTCAATCATCTCATTAACTTTTCGTATCGTCGATGCGTTATCGACGTGTAGCACTGAGCGCATGCCTACTGCTTCAGCCCCGCTGCAGTTATCTGGCAGATCATCCACCATGATGCACTCTTCGGCCCGCAGCCCTAATCGCTCAGCGGTGGTGATAAATATCTGCGGGTCAGGCTTGGCTATCCCCTCGCTAAAAGACAGCACTGCCGCATCAAATAAATCTTCCGATTTGCTACCAAACATTACTTGATAAGTCGACTCGTCGATGTTACTAAGCAAAGCGACTTTCTTGCTTCTACGTAAATTCGCCATATAGTCCATTAACTCAGCATTTAGTACTTGTTGTTTGTCTATGATAGCCCTGACTTCTTGTGCCGACTTACCGATAGAATCACCAACTTGACTCAGGAATTCATCGAAAGTTATGTAACCACGATCTTTGGCTCTATGTAGGTCATGTATACTAGACTTCAAATCATCCGGCGCCAAATCGATCAATGTCTGAAAAGCGCCCCGGTAAAGCACACCGAAACAATCAAAAATAACACCTTTTATCATCCTATAATTATACTATCAGTTGAGGCTTTAGTACACTTGGCTAAACAGTGGCTTGAAATCAGGAATCTGATTAGTAAACAGTGCTTGAATCTGTAGCGCATCGGCCGCCATCGTACCCTTGGAGTCTTTGCAGGTCGAGCTCCATAGTGTGTTGTCTGGATTGCCGTCTTTCAAAGTCTCAAAGGTGAAAGCTAGCCCATCGGTTGCACAAACGCCACGGATATCCGTGTCAGCCGCCTTGTTAGCATCGCCGATATTCGCAAGGTTTAGTGCATACACAAATTGTTCGTAGGCCGCTGGGCTGTTATCATAAGTCTTTGTCTCGGTAGCTTGATCTAGATAGCCAGAATAAACTACATATGTCCGCGTATTAGCAGAAACTGTAATCTGATAAGATCGGAAATTCTCACTAGCCACGATTGGTCCACGCACCGTCCAGCGTACCGACCGCGATAAGTCCGTCTCAAGCACAGCAGAAGATACGGTATCCTTCGGAGCTGCCGGCTGGTCGCCTGAGCCGCCGCTAAAGACCATCCGACCGACCGTCACGAGAGCTGCTATGACTAGCGCTACAACTACGATGATGATAAAAACTGGTAGTATCCGTGGGTTCGATCCTCTATACATGCTCTTATATTGTCATCTGACGGGCGAAAAGTAAAGCGGGTTCCGGATAATATTGACTTTATAGTTACACTGTTATATAATAGCAATAGTATGCAGAGCGCATACGTCCTTTTCGAAGGGGGTGGTTTAGTTGACTACCACTAAGCGTCGCCTGTATAGCGTGTACTACCCAAAGTACGGAATGTGCACGTTGAGCATAGCCGTCAAGCAGCTAAAAGGAGCTAGAAATGGCTCTGGCTCAGACCAGCGTGAAATCGCTAAGCAGTACCTCATCGGGACCGGTCATTTCAAAGGCAAGGTCTCCCTGCCACCGCTAGTCTGGGAGAGCCTGGACTTTCGAGCGATCGAGCCATCTTCAAGGGGGCCACGATGAAAAAGACTAAGCGTGAGTCTGATACCCATGGCTGCACCTGCTCGGTCGATGACTGCGTTAACTGCGACTTGGAGTTTCACGATAGATGCAGATTTGGCTGCAAAATAGGCCAACGTAAACGCGTCAGTAAATGATGCGTCCTGGGCGCTATTTCTTATCAATTCAGATAAGAAATAGCGCCCGTTTTATTTATGTTAGCCTAGTAATTTACCATATTTGCCGTCATTTATGCCATAATCATGAATCAGCCGGTTAAGCATCCGGCGCATCGGCTCTGAGTCGACAAAACGCCAATCCACCAACTCGCCAAACAAATCTGGCAATATACATAGTACGATGACCTGAACTTTATCATTCGCCGGTCCATTATGCTCGATGATGAAACTATTCTTATCTCCGTCGATCAGCTGCTGCTCAGTCAAGCGGCCCTCTTGGACCAATAGCTCCATGCGGCGGCGAAACGAGCTCGGTGTTTTGACATCGATATTTATATAATGACCACTCGCAGGATCTTGGACTTGGATATCAACACCCAGTGCATCGTGAGCCCGATCAGTTAACCAAGCATTAAATCCAGAGTTACGCGCCGCCACATAGACGGCTATCTCGCGCGTCAGGCCACGGATGATAGCCGTCCACTGATCTTCGGTGAAGACTGGCGCACCAACCCGCTGGCAAACCCTGTCAGCCGCCTGTTTAGCCCGTACTCGGAAAGCCTCACGGTTCTCACCACTTGAAGTTAATATCGTATCCATCAAAGTATCGTTGAAATCAATTAGCTCGAATAAGCGCTCTTTTTTATTGCGATAGCCATGCGGATATGCATCCATCTGGATCTGGGCTAGTGACGCCCGTGGTGCTTGGGCAAGTAGTGCCGTCAAGCCATCAAGCGGTTCATGCGTCCGCTTAAATTGCTCCCGCAGCTTGTCGATATAACGCTCTAGGTCCTCAACTTCCGGTCGACGCTGCAATAGCGCCGCAACTCTCTCCTCGCCACAATCAAAGAAATCCGTACTCTTACAAACGTAATCAATTGGTAACGGCTGAGTGATGTGCTGGTGGTCTAATTTACGATCGCGCCACTGACCATACTGACTATCCCGACGCTGTCGACGGAAGCGATGTATTCTATTTCTGAAACGGCTTATTTTATGTGTCATATTTTTTGTTTTAGATAGATAGTTCAATCTTACTCTGTTACATTATAGCACAAACGTTATGAAAAGTAAAGCCGTATTCGTCTCAATCTCTAACCCCTACTGCTAGCCTACCTCGCTTCGTCTATTTCAGATAAATAAACCTCTCTGGACCCCGCTCGGGCAAGCCCTCGAGAGGCCCATCAAGCTTAATTTAAGAGGCAGCGAACGCTAAAACCGTCGCTCCGACCGTATTTGACACCCGGGAAAACGTAGCCACTATAGAAGTTCGCGCCAAACGCGTTATTGGCAGTGGACGAGAACGGCAGACTGGACCACAGGAAGCCGCTAGACGACTGGCTGACGAAGCCATTCAACCAGTGGCCAGCCAGCACACCCCGAAAAGGACCGGGGTAGTTCCAGCTAGCAGCTGAGCTGCCCATAGCAACGTATAGGGTCTGGAGCTCACCGGTTGAGTCGCCAGTTGGGAGGTGCCAGCTCTTAGGGCAGATGGAGTTGGTAGCGGCGCTGGAACCAGCTGGTTTGGAGGCCTGGGTCTCACCAGCTGTGGCAGCTGGCCAGTTGTAGAGGTATCCGTAGTTGGTGGCGCCAGTGCCGGTGTCGCCGGGGACGGGGCCAGAGGCGGTTGGGGTATCGTAGTTAGCGCCAGAAGTAGCGGCCGTAACTTGTGGTAGGGTGAAGTTACTAGCGACGTTACTATCACTTGGAGTTAGCGTCAGAGTGCTTGAGGTTGAGCCAAGTTTGAGGTTGT
>JBDTIG010000029.1:0-12880 GCA_039936495.1 Saccharimonas sp. (SeqCode) | reverse complement strand
TCGGTTGGGGCGCCTCAGCGCTTCTATCGCTTGGTGAGCGTGACTAGTTAACTTAACGCTAGAACTAAAAACCGCCACAAATGGCGGATAGTAATCTTAAATTGTAGGCCCGCTCCCCGAGCGTCACCATTGCAGTGACGCTCGGGGAGGCGAGGCTTGGATCATCCTACTTTCTTGGCGCTAATGGTTTAACTCTATAACTCCTGATTAATAGCAGCGACGGCTTCCCTAAGCGTTTTCACACTTTCGTTCAAGCTTGCGAGCGTTTTCTTGTCGGTGACATTCGCACCATCGACGAGTTGCAAGTCAGAACAGCCACTACGGTACATAGCTACTTCGGTGATGAAAGCGAGGTAGCGGTCTGAGTCTCCGAGCACGTTCCTAAGGTGATGAACGCCCCTGATTGCGGGTGTCTTAAGCTTCAGCCAGTCATACGCGACATTGGCTGTATTTGCCGATAAGGCCAGCATAGTAACGGTTATTGTCTCTGAGACTGGATAGTCGTCGTTTAGGTCTGCCCAATTAATCAGCTCCGCATTTAAACGATCTACTTTACGTTTAGAGGCTCGTATGAATTGGACGTACTTACTCCTGTTCATTCTTAATCTATGCCGTCTGGCCAGTTTAGCCTGAGCTTGAAGTGCCAACTTGCTGAGGATAGGCGACAACAGGTAGGCTGCGGACAAGGCTGTAACGATAACGGTAGGCTTTGCATACCTTTTCACTGTTTCTCCAATTGTAGTAGGATGAACACCGTTAGCTAGAAGCTACGGTTGTTAACATTATAGCACAAAATTAAACATAAAGCAAATAGAGTATCGATGAAACTAGATAGTAACGGCGGCTAATTTGCGCTTAGCGTAGTAGGTGAGTACCGAAACGACGCCGACGTAGGCCAGGCCCGCTGTACAGGATGATAGCATGTGGGCTGGGTAGGCAAATATCAGATATGTACCGGTACCAACTGTTGCGGCAATTAGGCCGTAGGATAGGTTTAATAAATTATTGGATGGTCGGAAGAATCCAAGACTGGCGATTGTTACGCTAGCCAAGGCGATAATTATATGTGTAATTAAGATCATAAGCATATTGTATCAGAGCTGGAATGTATAGCAAGTGACGGAGATCACTATTGTAATTTATTTGACTAGTTTGCTGGCCGCGACTCGTACTGCTTCACTCCAACTGAGGAAGGCGTGCGGCGTATCGGCGACATTACGAGCGGTCAGGTTGTGTTTGATAGCGAGGGCGAGTTCGTGGATTATCTCGGCGGCATGGGGCGAGACGACAGTAGCGCCGATCAGAACGCCTTTTTTGTCGGCAACTAGTTTGACGAAGCCATCGCGGAAGTCACTGGTATTAGACCTAGCTATGATGTTTAGTGGAGCGAGCGCAGTATCGACGTGTAGATCACGCTTCAGGCAATCATCTTCAGTTAGGCCGACTGTAGCGATGCCAGGCGCTGTGAAAGTTAGCCGTGGCGTGGCTTTATAATCAGGCGCTATTTGGTTTTTACTATACAGGTTGTGAGCAGCAACTCGGCTCTGGAGTAGCGCCGTATGCGTGTGGCTACTGGTGCCTAATACATCGCCCGCTGCATAGATATGTTTAGCAGAGGTTTGCAAGAATTCGTTGGTTTTGATACCAGTTGGATCGAAAGTAATGTGCGCGTTAGTTAGCCCGAGGTCGGTATTTGGTACGCGGCCAGTTGCGACCATTATTTCATCGACACGGATAGATTTCTCAGTGCCGGCGCGGACAAATGACACTCGGTAGCCCAGGCCGTCTTTGACGATAGCGGTTGTCCGAGTTTGAGTCAGGGCAGTGATGCCTTTAGATTCGCGCAACAGCCGTTCCATCAATTCGCCAACTTCCTCTTCCTCCTTGGGGAGGATACGAGTCGCGATATCAGCTAGGTAGACCTTGGTGCCAAAGATGGCTAGCAGTTGGCTAATCTCGGTGCCAGTTGTGCCAGCCCCGATGATGTAGATGCTTTTTGGTGGGCGAATCGCTTCGAGCACAGTGCGTGGTGTCAGATATTTGACTTTGTCGATGCCGGGGACGTCGGGTGCGACCCAATTTGAACCAGTCGCGACGAGAAACTTTTCGGCAGTGATATGTCGGCGATTAACGGAGATCTCATTTGGCGAAATGAAGTGAGCCTGGCCGGCGATAGCGTCGACACCTTGGGATTGGTAAAATTTACGATTGTCGGCCGCGCCAGTCCGTTCAACGGCTAGGTTCTTCCAGATGCGTAAACTTGGGTAATTATAACCGAGTGTGCTCGAGCGTAGACCAAAACGTGAGCCATGCTTAGCTTCATCGTAGAGCTGGGCGGCGTGCAGCAATGCCTTGACCGGCACATCACTCCAGTTTGGTGAGTCGCCACCAAAAGTGTCGGCTTCGATGATAGCTACTCGCTTGCCCTCGCGCGCCGCGATAGTAGCGGCCGCTGAGCCGCCGGCGCCACTGCCGATGACAATTAAATCGTAATCAAGTTTAGGTTTTTTAGCCATCTAGGGGTTGCTCCTCATATGATTTTTTGGTAATTTTTATAGACATAGGCGGCATCGGGGTGTAGACCTAGCAAAGCTTTGGCGGCGCGCTCACGGATATCGACTGTCGTAATGATCGGCTTATCGGTGCACCAACTGGTGACGACAGTGCAGACATGACGGGCGGTATCGTCGGCTAGTCCGTCTTGGCTCCGGACGCTTAGGCAACAAGCATAAATACTCGCATATAGTTTGCCGGGATCGTAGGCTTCAGTAGGGCGCTTCTTGCCACGCTTGACGACATCGATGGCTTTTGGCTCCATGACTTTAGCCAGCCCCCGGAATAGACACCGTAGTGATGACTTGGTTGACGTAGATGTAGCCGCTCAGTACAAATAGACCAAAGCCGGCCACAAATTGCAAAAAGCGCTTGTTTGATTCGCGCCATTCCTGGATTTGACTGAGTTTGCGACCGCTGCCGATTAGGGCGCAGATAGTGAATAAGCTAAACGAGGCAATTATAACGTAGGCGATTAGACCGAGTGGTTGCCAGGCGACTGGTAGGGAAATGATGGCTAGTGAAGCCGCGCTGACTGGGATAAATAGGAAAATTATCTCGGCGAATACACCGGTTAATCCTAAACTAAACGATTCGGCTGAGTAGGTCGTCGCTTGTACTCGTGTGCTTAGGTGGCGGGCTAGGCTACGTGGCAGCCAAAGTGATGTACCGTCGCCCCGGCGATAGTAAAAAATCCAGACGCCGATGCCAACTACGGCTAGTGCACCTGATATAAATTCCCAAACCGTTGCAGGGACACCGTCTTTATAGAGTATCGATGCAGCGTAGCTAAAGCTGGCGATCAAAAGTGCCGTCATAACCATGGCACCACTGAGAAAAGAACCGACGAGCCTTAGGACACGTTTGCCCGATAATTTTTTGCCAGTAGCATGATTTGATAGGAGCGTCACTAGGCTAATCCCTAGCTGAAAACTAGTGTGGATTAGGGCTGCGAGAGCTATGACGCTGAAAGCGATAATTATTTGCATGTTTTTATATTTTTGGACATAATCCTCTCCGCCTATTTATACCATAAGCGTATCTGTAAAGTCAAAGGGCACGGATACTAGCTAGGGATAGAATATCTGAAGCTGAGGTATAATAGAAATACTATGGCACCCCTATGGCACTAAGCGCGAAAGGATGCTGATTTATGATATAATTTAGTTATGAATGACGATCAGTTTGCTAAGTTATTCAGCTATGTCGAGAAGCGTTTCGATGCAGTTGACCAAAAACTTGATGAAAAATCCGATAAGTCTGACGTTGAGTTAATTATACGGACTATTGACGGCTATGCCTCGAAACTGGACGATTACGCTGTCGAGATGGCAGCAATGCAGAGCAAGATAAACCGCTTAGAGCGGATGATTGACTATCTAGCCGATCAAGCTGGTGTCAGTCGTAAAGTCCTCGAATCTCTCTAGTATAAACTCGAGCCTGCGTCGGCTACTGAGTACGCTTTTCAAGCGCCAAGATAGCTCGTCCGACGCGGCCGTTATCACGTTTTTCCTCGAATACCGATGCTTCATGATCAAGTTGCTCTAGGAAAGCTGCGAGTTCCTCGCGAGCCTGGGCGCCCTTACCAGTCAGATCCTCACGATCAAATACGTGCCATTTGCGGAGTATCGGCACGACCACTTCTTTGAGGTGACGACGCAAATCGTAGATACCAGCGTTTGCGATGCGTAGGGCATGCAGCCGAAAATCTTTGATATTAGAACCAGGCATCTCGAATGATAAGACTTCGTCGCGGATGGCTTGCATCATTTGGTTAGGAGCTACGTCGAGCGCTGCTTCTGCGAGATTGCTATAGAATATCATGTGGAAATTTTCATCGTTAGCAATAAGTTTTAACATTTTCTCGGCGATTTCGTCATGGCTCGCCTTACCGGTCTGACGATGGGACACTCTAGTGGCAAGCTCTTGGAAAGTAACGTAGGCCAGTGTGTGCAATGGGTCTTTTTCAACCATGTAACCTTGCATAACTTGTTCCATGCGCATGGCCTCGTTCTTTTCAGGATCGACAGCACGTGTTAGGTCGAGGAATGACCGCATGGCGTAAGCGTGGTTGCCTTCTTCGGCTGTCCACTGGTTAGTCCAAGTCCCCCACGGGCCATCAATCCCAAAGTTTTCGGCGATGACACGGTGGTAAGACGGTAGGTTATCTTCGGTGAGAAGGTTCACTATCATGGCTGATTGCGCCTCGGGAGATAGTATCGGCGTGGCTTCTGGATCGGTGACGCGATGGAGGATATACCCAGTCTCTTGGTTGATCGGCATATAATTGGCTGGCACCCATGGTGTGCGGGCGCTGTTATGTCGATTAAGTTCTCGTTCGACGACTGGTTCAAGCTCGCGTAAGACCTGAATTGGGTTTGGCTCGCTACCGATGATGAGCCGACCGCTCCTTATGACTGCAGCTCTTCCGAAACGACGCACATTACTCGGCAGCAGTAGCTCTGACGGCGGTGTGTTCTCGATTGGGTACCGATCAATCATATTGATTGTAGTATAACATTGTTTGACGATTGGTTTATTGACGGTTGTATGATCCCTAAGGGATGATATTAAGGTCCGACCTATTTTTAACTTAATTATGGTATAGCAGGTTTTTTGTTGCGTGGAGTATAATACGGGTATGGATAAATCAGATGGTGAATGGAAGCAAACGCTAACGCCGGAACAGTTTCGCTCGCTACGTCGGAAAGCTACCGAAGCGCCGTTTAGCGGTGAGTATGATGACTTCTATAAGCCAGGTGACTATGCCTGCGCGGCTTGCGGCGCTATTTTATTTGAAAGTGATACGAAGTTCGATGCGGCTTGTGGCTGGCCGAGCTTCTACGACGCGAAACCTGGCAGCGTTAAATTCACTAGCGATGAGACGCATGGTATGACGCGAGTCGAGGTGACCTGCGCTAATTGTGGCGGCCACCTCGGCCACGTTTTCGAGGGCGAAGGATTTGATACTCCGACCGATAAACGCTACTGTATAAATTCAGTTAGCTTAGCGTTTCAGGGAAAATAGCGGGCTTAACCCGCTCTGGGTTTTTGATACCGATAGCAGCCACAACTCCACCGATTATCATCAGAATTGCCATGATTATGAGGGCGTTGTGAAATCCGTCTAGACCTATAGCTGTGCCAACGATTGGGCCGAGGGCGGCGATGGCGATGAGTCCGGCGATCCGCGCGATGGCATTATTCACGGCCGACGCTATGCCTGACCGTTGCTCGCTGATGGCTGACAATACAGCCGAAGTGAGGGGCGCGACGGTGACTGCCAATCCGAGACCGAAGAGCAATATCCCCGGTAGTAGCACCAGATAGTTGGCTGACTCATCGACGAGTAGCATTTCGAGGAATCCCGCAGCTACTATCAATTGGCCTACCGCCATAAATACTCGTGGTCCGTATTTGTCAGCTAGCGCACCAAAACGTGCGGCCAGGAAAAACATGATGATACTTTCTGGTATGAGCGTCAGCCCAGCCATCGTTGCTGTATAGCCGCCGACTTGCTGGACGAAAATTACAATCACAAATGATGCCATCGATAGGGCAGCGTACATCGTTAATGTCGATAAGTTACCGACCGTGAAATTACGATGCTTAAATAGGCTTATCGGCATCATTGGCTCGCTGACTCTACGTTCGTACTGGACGAAGGCGATGAGGCTGATTATCCCGACGATAAATGTCGAATAAATCAGCGGGTCAGTCCAGCCAAGTCGCGATTGCTCGATTAGCGCGTAGACGATGTCACCTAGACCAACCGTGCACAAAATCGCGCCGACGAAATCTAGCTTGGCAGAGCTGCGGCTTTCTTGTAATTTCAAGCGGGCCAGTAGCCATAGCGTGATGCCAATCGGTATGACGTTCAGCACGAACACCCAGCGCCATGAGCCTAGGTCGACTAGTATGCCGCCGATGGCAGGGCCAATTAGGAACGATATGCCAGTCCAGGCTGTCCAGGTACCGATTGCTTTGGCTCGACTTTGTTTCGGCATAGCAGACATGATTAGCGCTAGGCTGCTTGGCACTAATAGCGCGCCGGCGACACCCTGCAGGGCGCGCGCGATTATCAGAAACGCACTGGTCGGTGCTATGGCACAAAGTAGCGATGCTAGACCAAACCAGATCAGGCCGATCACCATTATTTTGGCTCGGCCGAATAAATCCGCCAGAGAACCCGCGATTAGCATCAGCGCTCCGAGCGTCACGAGATAAGCGTCAACCACCCATTGTTGAATAACTAGACCACCGCCGAAATCGTGAGATATGGCCGGTAGCGCCACATTCACAATTGACCCATCCATAAACGCCACGGTCGAGGCTAGAATACTAATCAGTAGAATCAGGCGCGTTCGCTTCATATGTCATGAGTATACATCTTAGTTGTTGGACGCAGGGAATTCTTTGAGGTATTTTTGGCGACTTAATTGCAATTAGTGAAGAAATGTGAGATTACCATTGACAAAATACAATGCTTATGCTACACTAAGAGTAGTAAACAACAAATACAAACAAAGGACAACAAAATGAGTAAAGAAACAATATCTATCAGCCCAGCAGAAACCGTCAATGAAGAAATGATGTCTTGGGACCGCCAGCGCAGCGCAGGAGAACTTCGAAAGTTTGTTTTAGAACGCCTCCAAGCAATTGGCAACACCGAAGATATATTAGTCTAGGAGTCGAAAGGAGTGAATCTATATGATCTATTATGATATAATTCAAGCATTAGCTTTAATTAGGAGCGGTGCGTGGCTGAAGATTCAGAACATAAGAACGAACAAGACCACACAGAGAAGTTTAACCCTGTCGAGGATTCAGATACTGAAGTTCGAGACCATGCGGATACTGATAGGGACGTAAGCTCTGCTACTAAACAGTCTCCCGAGGAAGACTCGGAAGGTCCAGATACTACTTCGGACGACACGTCTAGCACTGACGAAACTGCGGATACTATAGACGGCGACCAGTCGGACTCTGACAAAGAATCACCGACTGAGAGTAGCGACCAGTTTGATCCCTACAAGGCTCTTGCGCCTGAAAAAGATGACCGGTCGGATCCTGCTGAAAGCTCTGATTCCGGGGCTTCTGAAACCGACGCTCTAGTAGACGAGCCTAAGGTCGTCGAGTCTAGGTCGGTTGAAGCATCAAAAATTGATTTAGATTTGCACGATTCGCGGCCTGTCGAGCAGCTTGTCCCAAGCGACGGGACTACGCTAACTCTACAGTGGCTGACCTACGTATTTTGGCTTTGGTTCTCATTTGCCATAATCTGGTTAACTGGTACGGTTTTCTCTTATTTTGCGTTAGGATCTGGCGCTGACGGTAACTGGACGGCAACAGTCTCGCACCCGATCGTGGCAGCAGTCGTGCTGTTTCTGGCTGCTAGCATATCGGACCGGCTATACGCCAAACGTGAGCCGATGCGCAAAACTGGAGCTGCGGCTGTGACGGCTACGATTAATACCGTCATATATGCACTGGCGGTGGTCTGTATGCTAGTCTTTATGTTATTTATGTTCATCCAATTAGCGACGGCAGGCAGCGGCAGCCACAGCGACACAAAGGTGAGTATTTATGTGTCAATCGTCGCTATATTGCTGTATTTGACTTTGGTAGCTCGGTCGACGATGGTGGCAAAGTTCAAGAAATTGCCTCTAATTATGACTATTGCATTTGGCGTCTTGACTATCGCGCTGGCGGTGGCCGGAATATTTGGGCCGATGGCACAATCCGATGCAGTCAAGCAAGATCAGTCCGCGGTAACTTCGCTGGCAGACATTGCGGATAGCCTAAGCCAATATGTGTTGAAGCATAATAAATTACCGAAGGCTCTAAACGATTCTGATTTTAAGGCTAATTTGGATAGTGGCTCGATAGATATGGTGAATAAAGGCGTCATAACTTATACGCCAAATGTTCGACCGGCCCAGCCAGATCAGGCTGGCGGCACGGTCATGCTTTATTATGAGCTATGCGCTACTTATAACCAGCAGATCGGGGAGCCGGAATATAACTCGATGTATAGCGCCGACCCAAACGTGTATAACTCTTATCTTTCGATCGATAGCCATCCTGCTGGCAAACAGTGCTACAAGATGGAGGCTTATCCTGCAGACACCTCTAGCATGAAAGTGCAGACGACTGTAAATGATAACTCCAAAGCAGGCAACGGCACCGATAAATAGATTTATGGTGGTGCAAGGAATAACTCCGACTAGAAAGTTGGAGTTATTTTTTATGGCAGTTCCCTGCTCTCGATATGCGGCTAAGCTCTAGCCGTATGGTATACTGACTCTAAATTAGATACTAAACGAGGGGCGAGTATGAACGAAGAACCAAATAAGTCATTTGGTGCTGACGATCAAGATAAGCAATCTAAGCCAGACGAATTTACTGGCGCTACAACGGCTGCTGAAGGGGTTGAGCTAACGGGCTCTGCGGCGGATTCTGGGTCATCGGCCGGATCAACGATTGGTAGTTCGGTAGCATTTCCGCCATCTAGCGCTTCTTCGAATCCTTTCGGTGCGGGAGCCTCAACGGTTACCGATAGTACTGACGAAAAGCCAACTACTTCGTCTAGTATCACTTTGCAGTGGTTGACCTACGCCCTGTGGGGGTGGTTTGTGGTGGCGATGATTTGGCTGGTCGGTACGGTATTGTCGTACTTCTTTGATAAGTCGGACAGCATCGTCTCTGATTTGACAGCGACGGTTACTTATCCGTTGACGGCCGTAGTTGTGCTTTTGATTGGCGCTGGTGTGGTCGACTTTCTCTACACGAAGCGTGAAAATATGAATAAGACGGGCGTCGAAGCCGCTGTCAAAGCGGGGCATTTAGTGCTCTACATCCTCTGTGCAGTTGGTTTGCTGTTGTCGCTTATATTCTTCTTTGTTCAGACGGCTATTGACGGCGAGAGCCCAGTAAATACGGCGACTTTCGTCTCGACGATCGTGATTGGGTTAGTGCTATACGCTGTCTTGATAGCGCGGGTGGTGTTTATCCGTAAATTCAAGAGACTACCATTGCTAGCAACTGGCTTCTTCGCAGTTGTGACCGTGGTCTTCCTGATAGCTGGTATCGCTGGGCCAATCGCGAATTCTATCTCGACTAAGCAGGATAGAACGATTGAAGCGGCGCTTCCGAGTCTGTCGAACATGATTAGTGATTATACCGACAAGAACCAGAAGCTTCCGGCATCACTGAGCGATTTGACAGTTGATGGTACGACTGATAAAAATGTCAAAACGGCGCTCGATAAAAATCTAATTGAATATAAAGCCAATTCCAAAGCGGCCGATACTTTGTACGGCTCGATGGCAACTTATTATTATCAGTTATGCGTCGATTATAAGGATGCCGGTAAGAGTATCCCTATTACCGCATCTCCAGCCGACCAGAAAAGCACCGGTCAGGCGGCTGATGTTTACTCGCCGTATCCATCGACTTACGGACACGGCTCAGGCCATCAGTGCTATAACGTAGAAGTTGATAGCTATGGTAGCGGTTCATCGAGTGGCTCTAATCTGTTTGATGATTACCTTAAATCAGGTAGTTCAGATACCCAAGATTACACTTACAATTAACCGAATTTCTTCTGAAACTAAAATAACCTCACTAAACTAGTGGGGTTATTTTCTTGGTAGCACTGACTGGGGTTGAACCAGTGACCTCAGGCTTATGAGTCCTGCGCTCTAACCAACTGAGCTACAGTGCCAAATCTGATTGTTTAACGGTTCTCGGGACTTGTTAAATATCCATATGGAACCGCACATAACTAGGATAGTATAGCAAATTCTATCTCTAGACGCCAAGGAATTTGGCTCTTTCGGCGCAGCGAGCTAGGATGTTTGGTAAATTTGGGTCGATCCATCCGTTTATGCGATATTTGGTTTCGATGTGTTTATTATAGCCCTGCGTGAATATAGTCTGGGTCCAAGATGGGACATTGCCGCCGGGTTTTATGGCTGGATTGTCGTCAATCAGAGTGATTCCTGGGTAACGCCACTTATCTGGGCTCATAATCATCTCATCAGCCACTTTCGGCCCGAGGTATTCGTCGACCCAGGCCAGTTTCTCGGCTTGGCAAAAAAGGTTAAGTGCCAGTGGCGCGGTGCAAATTTGCGGATGGTAGCCGAGCTCCACCATCTCGTGCCAGCCTTCAATAGAGCGTTCAATCGGTAATAAGCCACGAAATAGACCTTCTTGAGCTACGGCTATATCATGAGCCGCTATTTCCTCCTTATTGGTCAGTCGGTCTAGGACGTAATAACCTTTCGATCTGTCTGTTACTCCGAATCCTGGTATAAGTTCTCTAATTCTAGTTTCTAGCTCAGTATCGAAGTCTGCCAGCACTCCATCCATATCTACTAGTACTGTCGGTCGCTCTACTGCCATACTTACGTCTCCTGCTAATACTTCTTTATATAGTGTAGCAAATATGGAGAGGCGAAGGCTAGCGATGATAGTTTTTGCGTTTCGTCCTACGTTTAAGGACTCATCAGAATGATAATTTAATCATTGACGCTTCTACGATCGTGGCAGAGCCTAGCGGTAATTGCTGGGCTCTGCCGAAAGGGCTACTCTCCGTATTTTATGGCTAGAATGTCGTGGAGCGGGGACCTAGTTTTGAGTAGGTGCCGAGAGTGACATATCGCCGCAGGCTTTGCTCCTTTGAGGTCTAGTGTGACTAGCACCCGAGACTCCGCCTCTCCTCTGTCATCATCCGACAGGAGGATGTCGTAGACTGCTAGGTCCGTGGGTACTACGGCTTCAACATAATACCACGCATCCTCTGCGCCACCTTCTACTCGCGCCTTCACTAGGTGGAGTTCTGCGTCGTAGTACCCCCCTGGGATCTCCCCTCCGACAGCGATAGCTACAGCATGGACGCTGAGAAACCTTTCTGCAGCTACCTGTAGTTGTTCGGGTTTTACGGTGAATCGGATATCTTCGAATTTCGCAGACATCATTATTGCCTTCCGATCGTAGGTTCTGGCCTCACATCTTGTGATGCGAAGCTATCTTCTCATTGTAGCACATTTTACATAAGAAGTCAATAGCACGGCGCCATGAAAGATCAATTTGTACCGGCTAGCCAAGCTAGCTACAGCTAGCGTATAATAGACCTATCCAGGTGATACTCACTACCCTTAGTTTCTAGGGCAAGCGTCCCTCATCAATCGGACATATCAATATCATTGTCTTCGGGCTATCTCACTAAGAAACGGGTGAATCAGCACGGGCAATAAATCTCACAAGACGTTTTTGGAGCAGATTTTCTAATTCTGGAGATTTTTGATATGAATGATGAGTTATTGTTAGATGAATCCGTGGCCGTGGTGGCGCGTTTCCGTAGGGGGTTATACCCGTGCGTGCCAGTTAAATTTCGGCGGGCGAATGGGCGAGAGATTGTAGTGACTGAATTGGGTTTACGCACGCCAGTGCCGACCGGGCGCAAGACGTTGCATGTGTTTGATGTGACGGATGGCTCAGCCGATTATCGGCTAGAATTTGATAGTGAGCGGTTGACTTGGCGGCTAACTTTTGAGGCGGATAGGGATGCGTAATTTTGGTTTCGGAGCTCGGCTATCATCCCCGCGAAACGGCTTCACGCCAAGTATTTGTTGCGCATACAACAAATACTTGGGTTGCAGAATGTTTCGCAGAAACGATAGCCAATCTCCTGCTCTCGGATTTCGGCAGAGAGAGTTCCGTCATGAATGATAATTTTAATCAAGCCAAGCCGCTCGTCATGCATATTGACCTAAATAGTTGTTTTGCGACTATCGAGCAGCAGGCCCGACCGATGTTACGCGGTAAGCCGGTGGCGGTGGTTAATCGTCGAGCGGATAATGCCGTGATTGTGACGGCGAGCTATGAGGCGAAAGCGTTTGGCGTCAAAACCGGTATGAAATTGGGTGAGGCGAAGCGGCTTTGTCGAGGTTTGATAGGTGTCGAAACGGATCCGCCGAAGTATCGCTACGTGTACCATCGATTACTAGCTATCATGCGAGATTATAGCGCCAGCGTGACTATGAAAAGTATCGATGAGGGGGTGATAGATTTTTCTAGTAGCACTAGAGAGATGCTAGGTAGAAATTTGGAAGATATTGGCTATGAGATAAAAAGCAGGCTAAAGGATGAAATTGGCGTCTGGATGCGTTGTAACATCGGCATTGGCACGAATCGTTTCTTGGCGAAAACGGCGGCGGGATTGCATAAACCAGATGGACTAGATGTTTTAACGTCGCACAATATATATGATGTATTTTCTGAGATGAAATTGCAAGATTTGACTGGAATTGCCGTGCAAAAT
>JBDTIG010000028.1:0-6959 GCA_039936495.1 Saccharimonas sp. (SeqCode) | reverse complement strand
GCGATATTAGTATCGGCGCCAGGTTCAAATGATTATGCGAATACAGTTATAGTTTTGAGCTTGATGGCCGGCGTGGTATTGATTTTGATAGCGCTATTAAAGCTTGGATCGATTGCGAACTTGATATCGCGGCCAGTCATGGTAGGCTTCTTGGCTGGTGTTGGATTGCAGCTAATAATCATGAATTTACCGGTCCTAGTCGGGCTGCCTATCTCGCATAGTGTGCAGGGATTCGTGACTGGCATGGCCAATTCTGGCGGGCTGTTTAGTGGGCTAACAGCGACCGTTTCGCTGCTTGTCATTGGAATCGTGATGATATTGCGCCGGAGCCGTGTGCCAGGAGAAATTATTGGTTTAGTGCTCGCCGTCTTGTTCGTTATCGTGTTTCGAGCTAATGATTACGGAGTGCATTTGGTTGGTGCTCTGCCAGGTGGCCTACCTCAGTTTGCGAATTTTCACATGAGCCTGCCGATGATACTGACGTTGCTCCCCGCAGCGATTGCGCTGGCTCTGGTGGCTTTGGCCCAGAGCGCAGTACTGATCAGGTCGAGCGCGATTGAGCATGACGAAGAGGTTCATTTAAATCGAGATTTGCTCGCTCTAGGGTTTAGCAACGTTGTCTCGGCATTGTCTCACGGCTTCACTGTCAACGGTAGCCCAGCCCGAACCGTAGCGGCTGAATCGGCGGGCAGTAAATCGTCCTGGGTAAACGTCTGGGCGGGGCTAATGATTGGAGCAATTCTGTTGTTTGGAACGCAGCTATTTAACCAAGTGCCCGAGGCGGCACTAGCAGCGGTTATATGTGTGCTTGGTTTTCGCTTGATTCGCTTTAGTGAATTTTGCCGAATATGGGCGGTTCGTCGAACTGAATTTTGGGTAGCGATTGTTGCTCTGATATTTACCGCTTTGTTTGGTGTGTTGGTCGGTGTCGGTGTAGCGATAGTAGTATCGCTTGTCGAGCGGTTGATTCGTCAGTACCGTCCGAAAGATGTCGTGCTGCTACGCGATGGGACGCTATCACCGTGGGCGATCGAGCGGATTGGTGGCGACTACAAAATGCCAAAAGAATTGGTCATCTATGGGTTTAACGGCCCGTTATATTTTGAAAATGTTGAATTCTTTAAGCAGCGATTATTGCAGTCGATTAAGCGTTCAAAGTCGCCAGTTTGGGCGGTGGTGATTGATGCGAGTACCATCGATAGTATTGATTATACAGCGGCGACTGTGGTTGAAACTTTGAGTCGACGTCTGAATTCAGACGGTGTCAGCTTAGGGTTTGCGCACGTCTCGCCGAATCTAATGTCCCAGCTAAAAATCTACGGCATAATATCGCTTGTCGGCGAAGATCGTATTTATTCGACGCTTAGGACCGCAGTTAAAGCCTATACAGGACCCAAAGCTACTATAGCCGAGCGGATCGAGCGCTTGAAGCTTGCGAAGGATAGCTATGTTGCCGTGGGTAGCGCGATTTTGGACGCACTGGGGTTACGAGCAGCGACGAGCATCGATATCGTGGTAGGGCCAGATACTTACGCTACGTACCGTAAGCGCAAAGATTGGCGAGAATTTACTCAGGCTAATGACAAGAAAACATTGTCTCATGATAGCTATAACCTCATGACGTCTTGGGACGGTAGTTCTCTGAAACAGTTGCTCAGTCGTTCATGGCTAACTGGAGGCGTCAGAGTGATGTCGATCGACCGTTTAATCCAAGGAAAACGTCATATCGCACGGCGGAAGGACTTGGCTGATATTGAGTTGCTAAAAGAGTTTTTGAAAAGTCACGACGAAACCACTTAGCTGTTCTGGATTTTTGCGATAATTTGAGGTAGATTCCCCGCACCCAACAATATCGCTCCAGGACCCGAGGAATCAGTCAGCTTGCGATTTGCCCAAGTAGAAGTACTAAAATAACAGTCGTTTTTATTCAACAAATTGTTAGTTGGTGTTAGCGTGGTCGGTAGTAATTTTCCGGGTAGAAGTTTCGCCAAATGTGCGACAGCAGTCGTAATTGACTCGGGCTCGTAAGCCGCATAAATCAGCCGAATATCAGTAACTCGGCAGCGTTCGATAGTTTTTAGCAGGTTTGGTACGAAATTAATTTTACTTGAAATTAGACCAGAGAAATCTAAAGTTCCAGGTTCGGTAGGTTGGTTAGCTTTGAAAGATTTTAGAGAACTTTTGGCGATTGCATAAACCAGTCGCCCACTACTGCCGAGCTGGCGAGTCTGGAGAGTTATCTTTTCGGTCTCAGAGTCTGTTAAATCGCATAGAGGTATGATTTCCTCAATCGGACCTAACCAATAAGTTTCGTAGTGGTCACCTTTTGGCCAACCGGTACCAATAGTTAAGTTTGACGGTGCGCTAATTAGGTTGCTGTTCATTCTCTCTAGCCCGTGGATTGATGACGCCAAGTGGTTTAGTGGAGCTGACGCTATGGCGCGACCGGCTTGGTCTAGTATTAACTGCAAGCTGGTAGATTTTGAAAATGGGTGCGCTGACCATTCGACATTTTTAAAATCAACAATTAGGTTGGTAGGAAAAATTATCGTTGAAGCGCTGGGCGATTTTCGCTTCAGACGAGCGAGCCTCGTGCGGACAGGATTAAATCTACGAGTTGCAGTACTTGGGTACTTTTTCATTTAGGCTATTATAGCATGAGCGGGTTCAACAGACGGCTTCTAGGCGGTTAAAGTGGTATCTAAACTATTAAAATTACGGTATACTGTTGGTTATGAGGACAAAGATAGAAATCGATACAAAAACCTTCGTTCGATTTTGGTTGGTCGTGATCGGTTTCGCTTTTGCTATCTTGGCGATATACAAGGCTGGAGTAGCTTTGACTATTATCGGTGTGGCGCTTTTTCTAGCTTTGGCGCTTAACGGTCCGGTTGGTTGGTTGTCACACCGCCTACCGGGCAAGAGCCGTGTGCTCAGTACCTCTATAGCTTTTACGACGGTAGTTTTGTTCCTGGGTGTATTTGTTTCGTTGGTAATACCGCCAATCGTGCAGCAGACAGTTAAATTCGTTGACACCATGCCTGAAACGGTGAGAAATCTTTCGGAGCAATGGAAAGGCTTTGGCGATGTCGTCAATAAATATCATATCCAACCACAAGTCGACCAAGCTGTAGCGACAGCTCAGAAAGACTTCGGTAATTGGGTAGCTGGTGCTGGTCAGGGCGTTTTGAACGGTGTCAGCTCAGCTATGTTCTACTTTGCATCATCTTTGTTGGTGCTGGTACTGACCTTCCTGATGCTAATCGAGGGGCCGAAGTGGCTCAGCCGGCTATGGGGTCTTTATCAAAATGCAGAACTGAAAAAAAATCATAAACGGATAGTCAGACGTATGTATGACGTCTTCACTGGTTACGTCGGCGGACAGTTAACGGTGTCAGGTATAGACGCTTTAGCGGCAGGCGCCACAGTGTTTATCTTGGCGCAATTTTTTCATGAAGTTCCAGCTAACCTAGCCTTACCGACAATTGCCATTTGCTTCGTGCTATCACTCATACCAATGTTCGGCGCTACGATTGCTGGCGTTATAGTAGCTATCCTCCTCGCGTTCAGTAGTGTACCGGCGGGCATTATATTCGCAATTTACTTTATCTTGTATCAACAGGTCGAGAACAACGTTATCTCGCCTCGCATACAGGCCAAACGTATCGAGCTCAGTCCTCTTGCAGTCCTTGTGGCGGTTACTGTAGGCCTATATATGTTTGGTATAGTCGGTGGTATTATATCGATTCCGATTGCCGGTAGCATAAAAGTTCTGCTTGAAGAGTATTTAGCTCGTCGTCGTGAGATTGCTGCTGACGCACTGCCTCAAGTCGAGATAAAAACAGCTAAATCTGAGTAGTTTCTCCGGTTCTCTATTTCAAGTCTTCGACAGTTTGATGCTAATCGGTAGGAGCTCTATTGTCTCGACCAGACTGGACCGTGAGACGTGTCTTTGACGACGACGTTCATTTTAAGCAATTGGTCTCGTAGTGTATCGGACTGTGGCCAGTCCTTGGCCTCACGAGCGCGCTCACGCCTGATGATGAGCTGCTTAGCCTCGTCATCGATGTCTGGCGTTGACGAAAGCAGCTGGAGTCCTAAGAGCTCATCAGCAGCTTCGAGCAGTTGATTGAGGCTCGACCAGCTAATAGTGTCGAGATCGACTTCCTCAAGCCCTGACAACGCATCGTCGATTATACTCAGCGCCTTTGGAGTGTTGAGATTCTGCCACAGTGCATCTCGGATTGCGCCAATAGTAGCGGTAGAGACGACAAACTTCTCAAGATCGGTCTTAGAAGCGTCATCCGTCAGACGGTCGTGAATCTGGTGCCGCAGTGCGGCATAATTTTGCCAATTATTTAATCGATTCTTCGCAGCGACTAAGTTGTCAAAAGTGAAGTTACCTTCGCTAGTGTACTGGCTCTGTAGAATAAACATTCTTAAATCCATCGGGCTAAAGCCGTGACTCTCAATGTCTTGTAGCGTGTAGCCATTACCGAGTGACTTACTTACCTTTGAGTTATTAATCTTCAGATGATTGTTATGCAGCCAATAGTGCGCGAAAGGTTGTTTGGTGGCCGATTCGCTTTGAGCGATTTCGTTGGTATGGTGAATCGGAATATGGTCAATACCACCAGTATGTATGTCGATAGTTTTACCTAGTAAGCTCATAGCTATGGCGCTGCACTCCAGGTGCCAGCCCGGGAAACCCATGATGGGGTTAGAATATTGCTCTGGCTTAATAGCTAGGATATCGATGGGTGTCTCCCACTCCATGTCGCGTTTTTTGCCAGGTTCAGTGAACTTCCAAAGTGCAAAGTCCCAGGGTCGGTGTTTTTCGGTATTTAGCTTCACTCTAGCACCGGCCTTTTGTGACTTTAGATCTAGGCGAGCGAAATCGCTGTAGCGTGAGAACTTGCTAGTGTCGAAGTAGATGCCGTCACTAATTTGGTAGGTATACCCGCCTGCTTTTAGCTGACGAATTAACTCGAGTTGCTGGGGTATGTAATCCGTGGCGCGCGCTAAGTATTCTGGCTGGATTAGATTCAAGCTTTTCATGCCGGATTTAAAATCAGCAATATAAAAATCAGCAATTTCCCAAGCAGATTTACCCTCGCGACGAGCACCTTTTTCAAGCTTGTCTTCGCCATCGTCGGCATCGCTGACTAAATGACCGACGTCAGTCAAGTTCATAACGCGCGTGACATTATAGCCTGAAAACTTTAGCACTCGGACGAGCGTGTCCCAGTAGATAAATGATGCCCAGTTACCGATGTGGGGATAGTCGTAAACGGTTGGTCCACAGGTGTAGAGTGAGACACTTTTATCGGTTGCCGGCGAAAAAATTTCGAGCTTACGCGAGGCAGTGTTATAAATTCGCAGTGGCATTGAAATCCTTTAGTGCTTTGTCAGTTGCAGAAATTAATTCGCGCACAGTAGTATCGTAATCTTCGTAGATTTTAAATCCAGCGGCGAACTTATGTCCTCCCCCGCCGAAGTAGCCGGCAATTTGATTGGCGACCGGTAGGTTCGTACGCAGTTTACCAGTCAGTTTTCCGTCCGGATAAGTCTTGATAGCACAGGCTACTTTGACATTCTCGACTAGGCGCATCTCGTCCAGTACGAGCACACTAGGGTTATACCTGTCAGAATATTTTTGGATATCTTCCCAGGGTATATGAACGGTGGCTAGGTCTCCATCGAGTGAATATTCGATGCGGTCGATGAGAACTCCTTTGTAAGCCAGGATATCAGCTGGTTTCTTCATGAATTCACGCCGAGCGGTCTCGATTTTATGAGGATTAGCACCTAGTTTAACTAGGTCAGCTACAACTTGGTAAGTCGTTGCACCGGCAGCTTCGGTGGTTAGTCCGAGGGTATCAGATGCGATTGAACTGAATAGAGCCTCAGCGGCGATCGGACTGATCTCCCAGTTGCTTGCGACGGCTAGCCTATAGATAAGTTCTCCGGTCGAAGCGGCAGCCTTGTCGAGCACATATTCATGCGAAAACTGTAAGTTGTTTGGGTTGCTTTGATCACCTTCCTCACCGTGATGATCGAGTACGACTACTGGATGAGATTCTAAGAATGATCGTATGCCGTTGATTGCAAGTGCCTTCTCGATTAGGGTTTCAGTTGCGGTGTCGACGATAATAGCAAGGTCAGCTTTGAATGGAAAATCATTAATTGTGCGGTCAGACCCGGAGAAGTATCGTAAATATTTCGGCATATCTATCGCACAAAACATTGTGATCTTCTTACCACGGTTTTCGAGAATATCCTCCAGTGCTAAAGAGCTACCTAGTGAATCACCGTCGGGGTTCTCGCCCTGGATAATAACTATCGAGTTAGCGTTGTTGATTAATGTTGCGGCTTGGTCGTACATAACTTTTTTAGTATACCATGTGAGCTACCGAGAGCTAGAGGTAACGCCGTCCCTTGAGGGCGTGTCCGAGTGTAATCTGGTCGGTGTATTCGAGGTCAACGCCGACTGGTATGCCGCGGGCTAGTCGTGATAGTTTGGTGTCTAGACCACTATCTTTTATTTGTTTCTGGATAAACAGAGCGGTTGATTCGCCCTCTACGCTAGCGTTGGTAGCAATGATCACCTCCTCGACTTCATCGGAGGCTAAGCGATTTAAAAGCTCTCGGATATGTAGCTGCTCCGGGCCGATGCCGTCAATTGGCGAAATAGCGCCGCCGAGCACATGGTAGGTGCCTTTATACTGACCGGTGCGCTCGAGGGCTACAATGTCGAGAGGTTCTTCGACGACCGCGACTAGTTTCTTGTCTCGTGACAGATCTGAATATAAGTGTGACACCTCGTCATCTGGGTTGATCAGTGCGAATGTGACTGGGCAAGTCTTAACTCCACCATGTAGCTTCTCGATAGCACTGGCTAATTGGTCGGCGGTGCGATCGTTTGCTCTCAACAAAAAGTAAGCGTAGCGCTCTGCGGT
>JBDTIG010000027.1:0-13278 GCA_039936495.1 Saccharimonas sp. (SeqCode) | reverse complement strand
AGCGATAGTCGGGAAAAAGTTGATGAAGTCGTAAAGACTGGCCGCGAAACAGTCGAGGACTATCGCGAACGCGTCGAGCGTGCCGCAAAAAGCGCTAAAAAAGAACTCAACAAGCCAAAGAAAGATTAAATCTAGGTTAGTCATGAAGTTTTTGTTCTGGCGGAAGCTAAAGCGCAAGTTGCACGGAGACGCTGAACGCGGGGCTCGCGAGAGTGTGCTCGAACAATTATTTAATGATTTCAACCGAAACCGTTTTTCGGTCTATAAGTTCAATTTCTTCCGAGGGATATTTTTCGGACTTGGGTCAGTGCTAGGAGGCACCGTCGTATTGGCGGCGCTTCTTTGGCTGTTAAATGTCACCGGTCACTTGATACCGGGTGTAGCTGATTTTGTTAATCAGATAGATCATTCAGTGAGTGATATTCGTAAGTAATTAGACTGAAATACCTCTATCTTTTCGTTATAGCATGATTAGTCAGTAAATGCAAGCATTTTGGCTATAAACCGTCAGGCGCTTATGCTACAATAGACGTAGTTCAAGGGGGATAAAAACGGAGTGAGTCAAATAATATCTAAAGCTTTAGGTCCAAGTGATTTTGTGCACTTGCATAACCACACGCATCATTCCGTGCTCGATGGTTTGACAAAGATTAAAGGTCTGGTCAGCCAGGTAAAACAGTTCGGTATGGACGCTGCAGCCGTGACCGACCATGGTACCCTTAGTGGAATATTGGATTTTTATAAAACCGCTAAAGCTGACGGTATCAAGCCTATTCTTGGTATCGAAACTTATGTAGCGACACGCAGCCGGTTCGATCGTGACCCATCGAAAGATAAGCAACGTTTTCATCTGACCGTTTTGGCTATGAATAACCAGGGCTATCATAATTTACTGAAATTATCGACCAGAGCTAACCTCGAGGGAATGTACTATAAACCTCGGGTCGACCACGAGTTGCTCGAGGAGCTAAATGAAGGTTTAATAATTCTGAGCGGCTGCGCTAGCGGCGAGGTTGGTGACAGCTTACGTAATGACGATTACTCGACGGCCAAAAAGCTGGCTGAATGGTATAAGTCAGTTTTTGGAGACCGCTATTACTTGGAGCTTCAAGATCATGGACATCCAGATAGCGGTACTCATTGGGCTGTGCAGACGAAAATCAATGAAGGCCTAAAGAAATTATCTAAAGAACTCGACATCAAAGTTGTCGTAACCTGCGACGGGCACTACTTGACGCATGATTTTCAGGACGCGCATGAGATTCTGCTTTGTGTTGGCACCGGATCGTTTCTAGGTGATGAAAAGCGCATGAGCTTGAAAGATTTTGAATTACACCTAACCGATCCGTTAGAAATTATCAAGCGCTGGGGCAAGGATTTACCTGAAGCGATTACAAACACTCGAGAAGTTGCTGACCGTTGTGATGTCGAGATTGAACTTGGCAAGATTTTGATCCCGAAATTCCCCGTGCCAAATAGCCAATCTGAACATGATTATTTGAAACACTTGATCTATGTCGGCTTAGCTAGCCGTTATAACGGCATGGCAGCGGTAGAGGCGGAGAAACTGACGCCCGAAGAGATCAATGAGCTACTAGCTCCGGACGTGCAGGAGCGTGCCAGTATGGAGATCGGCGTGATAGCTAATATGGGCTACGAGGGTTACTTCTTAATCGTTCAAGATTTTATTAACTGGGGTAAATCACGTGGGATAGTCTTCGGTCCTGGCCGTGGGTCGGCAGCGGGGTCGATTATAGCTTACGCTTTAAATATTACTGACCTTGATCCGCTGAAGTATGGGCTGCTATTTGAGCGCTTCTTGAACCCTGATCGCGTTAGTATGCCCGATATAGATGTCGACATTCAGGACACACGGCGTGATGAAGTTATCGAATACTGTGCTAACAAATACGGTAAAGACCGCGTGAGTAACATCGTGACATTTGGTAGGATGGCCGCTCGGGCCGCTGTGCGTGACGTAGCTCGAGTGTTGCAGGTACCGTATACCGAGAGCGACCGTTTAGCGAAACTAATCCCACCACCAGTTCAGGGTCGTCATATACCGCTATCAAAGTCCGTCGTCGATGATCACGATTTGAAGCACGAATACGACACCAATCCGGTGGCGCGCGAGGTGTTTGATTATGCTATCCAGCTAGAAGGCACTATCCGGTCACATGGCGTCCATGCTTGCGGTGTGGTGATCGCACCTGACGATTTGGTCAAGTTTCTACCGCTTGAGCAGGCTCAAAAGGGAGTTGTCGCGACACAATTTCCGATGGGTGAGGTGGAGGACTTAGGGCTATTAAAAATGGACTTCCTCGGTCTATCGACTTTATCGATTATAAATAACGCCATGGAAATAATTTGCAAGGTCTATAAAGAAGATATCGACCTCTCAACTTTACCACTTGACGATCCGGTTGTTTACGAACTCCTACAGCGGGGCGATACGACCGGTGTATTCCAGCTAGAGTCAGCCGGTATGAAGCGTTATCTGCGCGGGCTAAAACCATCCAGTTTCGAAGATATTATCGCCATGGTCGCGCTATATCGACCTGGTCCGATGCAGTTTATAGAGAGCTTTATTAAACGTAAGAACGGCGAAGAAAAGATTACCTATCTCGATGAAGGCATGCGAAACTCGCTCGAGAACACCTACGGTATTTTAGTCTATCAGGAGCAATTTATGCAGATTGCTAAAGAGTGGTGCGGTTTTAGTGGTGGGCAAGCGGATACTCTGCGTAAAGCTGTCGGTAAGAAGAAGATGGAACTGATGCTGAAGATCAAGCCCGATTTCATCGCCGGGGCTATCGAACATGGCGGTGCTAAACGTGAAGTAGCTGAGAAGTTCTGGGATCAATTGGTTGAATTTGCGAACTACTGCTTCAATAAGAGTCATGCTGCTTGTTACGGCCTGATTGCTTATTGGACAGCTTACCTGAAGGCTCACTATCCCGATGCGTTTATGGCAGCTCTTATGACGAGCGATCGAGGTGATATCGACCGTTTGGCGGTCGAGATAGCCGAATGCACACACATGGGGCTGAAGGTGCTAAGCCCTGATATCAACCAGTCATACATCGAATTTGCAGTCGTTCCGGCTGCTAAGCAAATCCGTTTCGGTCTGGCAGCTATAAAAGGTGTCGGGGCGTCGTCGGCTGAAGAAATCATCAAAGCCCGTGATGCTGGTGGCCCGTTTACCTCTGTAGCTGATTTTGCTAAACGAACTGGCAATAGCAAAGTTAACCGTAAGACTTGGGAAGCGCTGATTAAAGCTGGAGGGTTTGATCGGATTGGTGATCGGTCAGAATTATTATTTAATCTCGAGACTATTTTAGCGTATGCCAGTAAGGTCCAAAAAGAAGCCCTATCGGGGCAGACCGATATGTTTTCGGACTTATCTGGCGGCGACAGCTTGACGCCGACAATCGAGTTGATGGCGGCGCCCGCCAAGTTTACTGATCGAGAACAATTGACCTGGGAAAGAGAATTGCTGGGACTCTATATTAGTGCACACCCGCTCGATAATTACACAGACTTTTTCAACGAACAAACTATTAGCCTCAGTACAATTACGCCCCAGACCGATGGCAAACGGGTCACTATCGGTGGTCTAGTGACGACAGTTCGGACAATCGTTACTAAGAGTGGATCCAAGATGGCCTTTGTCGGTATAGAAGATAAGCTAGGCGAGACTGAGTTGATTGTATTCCCTAAACTGTTTGAGGTAGTTGGAGCCAGCCTCAAGCCAGATGCTATAGTCAAAGTTACCGGCGAGGTCAGTGCCCGCGACCGTGACGGTAATATTGGTGACGAGGCGAAAATCGTGGTTAACGAGCTAAGCGTAATCAGCGACAAAGAACTCGCTGGATACCAGAGCCATGGCCGAAAGATGGGCCTAGCGGACGCTAAAGTGGTCGTCAAGCGTAAATTTCCTGGCAAAAAGACTCCGACTCAGACCAAAGCTACGCTAGCTAGCCCGGTTCATTCAGATAGGGTCGTCGACTTAGTAGTCAAAGCACCACCGACAGTCTACTTAAAGATTATGAAGCCTGATGATTTTGAGGCGCTCAAAGCCATAAAAGGTCTCTGTAGCCGATTCCCCGGTCAGAACGACATCGTTCTAATGATTGGCGACGAGAAGGCCTCGGCAATTCGATTACCATTTCGAGTCGATGCTCAAGAAAACCTAACCGAAGAGCTAGCCAAGGTTCTCGGGACTGGTTGCGTAGTGGTCAAGTAGTCGAGCTACACCGTTTGAAGAACGTAGAGAGCGATGCCAGCTGCAACACTGACGTTAAATGATTCTTTTTTGCCAAACATTGGGATTTCGACGGTCGCGGTGCACTTAGTCAAAAGCTCCGCATCAATTCCGTGAACTTCCTCGCCTAAAACTAACACGAACTTATCTGGAGAGGTGAATTTATCGATCATTATAGATTCAGGAGTTTGCTCTAGTCCGACTAGAGGAAGTTCGTTTTTCGCTAACCAAGAGCCTAGATCGCTTACGTGCTCAAAATCAACTAATTCTTCAGCGCCGAGAGCAGTTTTATGTATCTGGTGGGTTAGTTTATCGACGATATGCGGCAGCCGTTCATCATTCGGTACTTTAGGGTAGGGAGTGTAGCCACTGATAACGATTCTTTTGACTCCGAAGCCCTCAGCTGTACGAAAAATAGACCCAACATTATGAGTCGATCGAATATTATGGAGCAATAGTGTGATTTCGGACATCTACTTATGATTGTAGCACTGTCTAATACATAAGCTTTTTGGTAAACTAAGCATAGATGAATGAAGATGAGATTCAGACTAGACGTCGAGATCAGGATGAGGAGTCGACTCGCCAGCGTGGTGCTCTACTTGGATTTCAGTATCTAGATACTAGAGAGCTGGAAAAGACTCTCGAGCTGACGGAAGGGATGCTGTCGATTGAAGACATGCATCGTAACCGAATGGTTCCGCTCGTCAACGGCAGTGAGGAAAGTCCTTTTCAATTTGGCGTGACAACCCAAACCCCACAATCCGTGATTCAGCGGATGTCAGGTGAGTTTAGCGCGGAAGGCAAGGCGGCTCATTTTCTATTGATTAGTCAGAGCGGCTACAAGGCATTTATGCTGCGCTATGATCCGCCGAAGAAAACGATTTACGATGATATCAAGATCGGTAAAGAGGGTGATAGTGACACTATCGCTCAGGTCAGCAAAACTCTTTCGACAGTTTCTAGCGAGGAATTGTTTGATTATTTAATTAAGCAAGCCGATGCACTTGGAGCTAGTGATATCCATATCGAGAATGAACGCGAGGGTATACGGATACGCTTCAGGGTCGATGGAGCGCTTCACCCAGTCGCTCATCTAGATTCCGATCGCTATCGGATCATCATGGGCGAGTTAGCTAGTCGCGCTGGTGTATCGAGTGCTGCAAAAGAGGCTCAGTCGGGCCACATGCAAAAGGAAATTACTACCGATAGCGGCACACACCTATTGAACTTGCGTGTTGAGACAGTCCCAACTATGTATGGTCAAGACGCTGTGCTTCGTCTATTCAACTTCGATGAATCATTACTCCAGCTAGACTTACTCGGTATACCTGAGCGACAACGAGCCGAAATCGATGAGATTATCAGTCACCCTCGAGGCCTCGTCCTGATGGTTGGGCCAACCGGTAGCGGCAAGTCGACGACTTTGTATAGCATGTTAAATGCTCTGAACACACCGGACCGGAAACTAATCACGCTGGAAGATCCGATTGAGTACGGGTTAACCGGTATATCGCAAATTCCGATCGACACGACAAATGGTCAAAACTTTGCTGACTCGCTACGTAGTGTCCTGAGGCTTGACCCTGATGTCGTGATGATCGGTGAGATTCGCGACAAGGACACCGCTTATACGGCCATCCAGGCATCAATTACAGGTCACTTGGTACTCTCGAGCTTCCATGCCAACTCCACAAGCACGGCTTTTAGTCGCATCATCGATATGATCGGTGTTAACCCTATATTTAGTTCCGCTATTCGGCTGATTATTGCCCAGCGCCTCGTCCGACGGCTAGTCGACGATACCAAAGAAGAATACGACCCAGATGAAGCGACTCGAAATTACGTGAAGCGGGTACTTGAAGGTATCCCAGACTACATCGAACATCCTAACCTCGATGAATTCAAACTCTGGCGACCACGGCCGAGTGACGACGCACCATTTGGCTATAAGGGCCGCATAGTCATCATGGAGCAAATGGTAGTTGACGAAGAAATCCAGAAGTTTATCCGCGGCGACGTAGCTGACGTTAACCCTGATTTGATCGAAAAGACGGCTAAAGCGCGCGGCCTACTTACTTTGGAGCAGGTCGGCGTACTCGCAGCGCTTCGCGGCGAGACCACCCTAGAGGAAGTGAACCGAGTCATTTGATGGCTACGTGTTAGCTATGTAGTCTCGCTTATGCTATAATTTGGCTTAGAAATACCAACGAGGAGTAGATATGGCGCAAATGGTTCGAATAAATAAATTTTCTCACCCCGCCTTCACCATCGTCGAACTCCTCATCGTCATAGTCATCATCGCCATCCTGGCCACGATTACTATAGTTGCCTATAACGGCATCACTGATAGAGCCCATGAATCTAGCCTCAAGTCTGATCTAAGCAATGGCTCTAACCTCCTAGAGATATCACAAGCTACCGATGGTACTTATCCAACCGACCTAAACACTATCAATAACGGCCAAGCCTATAAGGCTTCTGGCGATAACCACCCAGTCTATAATACGAACGCTGATGGTACTGCCTACTGCCTCGAGACTCACTACCCGACTACTAACCCTACCATGTCATTCTTTGTGACAGACACCAACACTTCACCCCAGCAAGGGACTTGCTCAGGCGTAACCGGTGTGCCTGGTGGTACGCCAGTCGGTGGTGGTACAATCGCCGACGGTAGCCCCATCCAAACCATTACCAGCGCTAACTGCCCAGCCACCCGCACCCGTGCGGTTGATGCGCGCGACAACCACACCTACTGGGTCCAGAAGCTCGCTGATGGCAAGTGTTGGATGCTAACTAACCTAGCTTACGCAGGCAGCGGTACAAACACTTACAGTGATGCCAAGACCTTAAGTGTGAATTTAGCTGGTACCTATACAGCAGCTAGCTACTACATACCAACTGGCTCTAACGTCACTACCGAACCAACCAACCCCTCCACCTCCACCGACGGCACCGGCCAATACGGCTACCTCTATAACTGGTGTGCGGCTATGGGTGTCCAAACCTCGACTAGCGCTTGCGCTAACGCCACCACCCCACTTCCCAACACCAGCATTTCGATCTGCCCGAGTGGTTGGCGCCTACCACTAGATACTGGCAGTGGCGACTTCGCTGCACTCAACACCGCCGTTAATGGGGGCTCAACTACCACCGATGCCGGCCTAATCGCTGCCCCCTGGCTAGGTCAGCTCGCCGGTTACTGGGGCTCCGGATTCTACATTTCGGATCCCGTCAGCAACTACTGGTCTGCTTCGCAGGATTCAGCCGCTAGCGCCAACGGCCTGTACTTCGATAGCTCCAATATATATCCAGCCAGCAACGACACCAGTAAGAGCTACGGTTACGCTATCCGTTGTGTGGCCGTTTAGTCGCCTACTAGAGTTATCTCGTATGCTATCTAGTTTGATGAATAGGTTAGTAGTGGAGGGGGTCGAGGCGCCTGCAGGCCCAACTCGTGTAGCGGTAACTGGTGTAAGCGGCGAATCGCTCTTTTAGAAGGGTATCATTATCTCGTAGATCAACGTGAGTATTTCCAAAAAGCAGCTCTTCCAAAATACGCAATCTTATGCTAAAATACATAACTGATTGTATTTATAAACAGTAAAGAGAGAGTCCAGATGAGTTTTGCATTAATCCAGAAAGTAAACGACGAGCAGAAAAAAGCTCAAGTAGTTGACGTGCGTAGTGGTGATACCGTAAAAGTTCACCAGAAAATCAAAGAAGGCGCGAAAGAGCGTATTCAGATTTTTGAAGGTGTAGTCATACGAACTGACAATAAAGGTCAGCACACTAGCCGGATAACCGTCCGCAAGATAGCCAGCGGCGTCGGTGTCGAAAAAAGCTTTCTGCTGCACAGCCCACTAGTCGAGAAGGTTGAAGTCGTTCGTCGATCAAAAGTTCGTCGTAACTTCCTCAGCTATCTCCGAACTCGCAGCGGTAAGTCAGCTCGACTTACAGCAGTCCAATTTGATCGTGTAGCTGTCAACGATGTGCATGACAAGCACGCTGAAGCAGAAGAGGCTCGTCTAAAAGAAGACACCAAGCGCGAAGCTGAAGCTAAGCACTCTGAGAAGTCAGCTGAAGAAGTTGAATTAGAGTCTAAACAAGCTGAAGTTGAAGCTCGACACGAAGAATCTAAGTAGTAGCTAGAGCTCTTTCCTTCGATACTCTCTTTTTCGATATGTTGGGTCGGCCTGTAATCTAATAGGATTGGCAAATTCGCGTTCATCGAATAAATTACCGGACATGCCATGCTCGATAGCGGCTAATCTCCTGGCAGTGCCTAAATCGGTGTCAATCGTGTAGTAACCGTGCTCTCGCGAGCTTATTGTTACTACACCTATCACATTTTTGAATAATTCAACAGTGACGGAATCGGCCGTAGTCACATCTGACGTAATCTCACTTAGTGAGGGTGTAGGATAAGTTTCTTTTCTCACCATGTCTTTCCTATTATACAGCATATGGTTAATTAAGTCAATAGGGGGCCGATCATAATGTATAATGGCCTCATGATACTTGGCATAGATGAGGTTGGCCGCGGCCCCTGGGCAGGCCCGTTGGTGATGGGAGCTGTCGTCCTCGGTGACAAAATCGAAGGATTAGCAGACAGCAAGAAATTGTCTAAAAAGCGCCGCGAAGAATTATCTCTCGAAATACAAAAACATGCACTAGCTTATGCGACTGGCTGGGTTCCAGCAGCAGAGCTCGATGAAATTGGCCTGTCCGAAGCTCTAAAGCTCGCGACCAGGCGTGCCGTTGCGCAAGTCCACACACCTTATCATGAAATCATCATCGATGGGACGATAAATTTCTTAGTCGGGACTAACAAAGAGTCGTTTGTAACAACGCTCGCCAAGGCTGATAATCTGATAGCTAGCGTTAGCGCAGCATCAATCATCGCCAAGGTGGCGCGCGACCATTATATGATTGAGCTAGGTGCGGCATACCCTGAGTACGGTTTTGAACAACATATGGGTTACGGCGTGGCTAAGCATCGAGCGGCGATCGCAGAATTTGGCGTAACACCTGAGCACCGATTAAGCTTTGCACCCCTACATAAGTATCGAGGCGAAGCTGCAAGCGTGGAATCGAGAGTCAAACCTGTGACAACCCGACAAATCGGCGACCTTAGTGAGTCAGTGGCTGCTCTAGAGCTAGAATTACGCGGCCACAAGATAGTCGATCGTAACTGGAAAACAAAGTACTGCGAAATTGACATCGTAAGTTCGAGACGCGGGACTATCTACTTTACCGAAGTGAAGCACCGACGCGACGACAAGAATGGCGATGGTCTCGCAGCCATTACGCCTAAAAAGCTTCAACAAATGACATTTGCCGCTAAGATCTACGCCCAAGCGCATAATATCAAGGATACAGGCCTGCAGTTAGTCGCGATTGCCACAGCCGGGGATCAGCCTCATGTAACTGATTTTATCGAAATTATAGTGACTTAAGTTTATTGCAGACCGCTTCGGTGTCGCTATCGAGTCTTTTGACGCGAGCTGAGATCTCGGAGATACCCATCTTGATAGTGCGAGTCAGAGCAGGCTCATCGAGCATCGGCGTAAAGAAGTCAATATATTCTTGAAGTTGCTGTCGACTGGCGAGGCCACCGGCAGCATAGCGAGGGAACTCGTCGTAGCTCTTATCGCCACCAAAAGTCTCTTTCAACCAGTCCCAATGATCGCGGAGCCATTGCCAAGCAATCGTCCTGGTATACCGATTACGAACTAGATATATCACCCAAGGTGCGAGGTCTTGTGGGCGAATAACTTCAGAATCGAGACAGGCCGCCAGCAAGCTCTTAGCGACATCTATACTTCGAGTTGAGGTCAGTCCGGCTACTATATCTTCCTTTAGCTCCGCCGATGGGGTACTGCCATAGATTTTCATCAACCTATCTGGAATTGTCGTATCATCGGCATAACGAACGGCTGTCCCAATAATCAACGGTCTAGTTTCGGCTGGTAGCGCTAACAAATCGTCTACATTGAACCGTTTCAGAGCTTCTGCGATTGTTAGTTCGTCTTCGCCATAAATCATCATCGATATGACAGTGGCGCGAAGTTTCGTGTCACTGACAGAGTCGCCTGGCTTTTCATCTAGGCCGAGGCGAGTCGCGTTTTCAT
The DNA here is from genome assembly GCA_039936495.1 of Saccharimonas sp. (SeqCode). Taxonomy (GTDB): domain Bacteria; phylum Patescibacteriota; class Saccharimonadia; order Saccharimonadales; family Saccharimonadaceae; genus Saccharimonas. Next base: position 2,877 of record JBDTIG010000027.1, on the reverse strand, counting down.
AGGCAACTTTTGCAGATAATCCACGTAATTTACGTTCAGCATCTTTGTCGATCTCGACAAATTTTCTTAATTCGCTGAACACTAGTCCGATTACGCCCCAGACTGCGTCATTTGTCTCGGTAGCATAATAGTGCAAGTAATCGATTAGATCGGCTGACGATTTATACTGGCCTCTTACTAGTAGAGTCTGGTCATTTAATAGAGTCAAACGATCAATTGTGGGTGCTTGACCGATGGCCGACAGCAAACTAGCTAGGTGCTCAGGGGTGTAGTCGGCTATATAGTGGCTCGTATCGCCGCTATTGAACCGCTGGTCTAGCGAGGTGGAAACAGTTAGCAAGTGTTCAGAAAGTATCTCTGGTGTGTTGCCACTCGGATTGGCGTTTAACAAAATTGGCCAAACTTTAGAATTCTCGGCGTGCTCACCAATGAAAAACTGCTCCTGAGAGAGCTTATTGGGCAACACTCTTAATAACGGATATCCTGGCTGAGTGATCCAAGTGTTCATCAGCGACCCAACATCTTTGCCGCTAGCCCTAGATAAACAGTCCCATAGATCGTCTCCAGTGGTATTTTGGTAAGCAAATTTAGTAAAGTAATCTTTCAGACCAGATCTAAATGCTCCATCGCCGATATAAGCGCGTAGCATCTTCATCAGCCGAGCGCCTTTTCCATAGACGATTGCCCCGTCGAAAATAGTCGCAATCTCGTCGGGATGATGAATCTCCATTTGGACTGGCTGAACGCCATCGATAGCATCGCGTCGCAGGGCAGCGATACCACGTGAAAGGGTGAAGTCGAGCCAGGTTTCCCATTCAGGATAGATAGCATCAACTGCGATATGCTCGACAAAGTCAGCAAAACTTTCATTTAGCCAGAGGTTATTCCACCAGCGCATCGTTACGAGATTGCCAAACCATTGGTGAGCTAACTCATGTGCGACAACACTAGCGACGAGATGTTTCCCGGATACGCCAGAGGTTTCTGGGTCAGCCAGTAAGCAGACTTCACGGTAGGTGATTAGCCCCCAGTTCTCCATCGCGCCACTCGAGAAGTCGGGCAGTGCTACGTGATCGGACTTGGCGAGCGGGTAATCGACACCAAAATAATCTTCGTAAAATTCAATTACTTTCACGGCCGTCTCTAGCGCAAAGTCTAGCGACCTAGCCGGCTGGGCTGGTGTGGCCCAAACTGAAACGTCGACGCCTTTTGAGGTCTTGGCGGTTTTGGAGTGCATTTTGCCAACTACGAAGGCTAGTAGATAAGAGCTCATCCGAGGGGTCGTGTCAAATGTCGTGAAAGTGGCGTGGCCTTGTACTTCGCTCGTTGCCGCTGTCATATTACTAAGTGCTACGTGACCAGTAGGATGCGTCAACGAGACGCAAAAAGTCGCCTTGGCTTCTGGTTCATCGATGCACGGGAAAGCTTCGCGCGCATGATGGCTCTCGAATTGAGTAGCAATTAGCTGTTGACGCTGACCGTCATGGACGAAATAGCTTGGGTATATACCATGCATTGCTTTAGTGACTTTCAGCTCAAATTCGATCTTGATTTGGACGGAACCGGTTGTATGGTGAGGGATGATAAGCTCGTCAGACTTATCGCTAATCGTATAATCTGTGACTGGCGTGTCGTCAGTATAAACGCTCTTGATTCGAAGTTCATGTACGTGTAGGCGAATAATTTTCTCAGCTATTTGTTCGCCGCTAATATTCACTGTGCCAGAAATAATGTGGTTCTTTTCAGCTTGGGTCAAATCCCAGTGAATGTCGTAATGATGAGGTTGAAATTCGTTATAAAGTCTTGGAACTGTTTGCATATAGTCTAGTATATCATCGTTATCGGACCATTTTCGAGGAAGAATTCGAGCGGGAGTTCGACCGTTATATCGAAAACCACCGTTACAACAGGTATAATTATCCTATGCAGTATCGTCGCCGTCGGATAATTGTAGCTATCGTCAGTCTATTGGTTGTTGGGTTTGGCTTTTGGCGCTCGGGTGAGTTTGATACTGTCGTTACAACATATACGCCCGCCGTAGTCGGCACAACTACGGTTAGCAATAACTCCCAAAATGCCAACACTTTGCTTGACACTCTCGCCGTTAAGGGCCGTGCACCGAAAACAGATTACGCCCGCACGCAGTTCGGTGATGGCTGGCAAACATTGAATGGTTGTGATACCAGGAATGATATCTTGCATCGAGACCTAAAAAATGTCGTTACCGACGATAGCTGCAAAGTTATATCTGGTGAGCTAAATGATCCCTATACCGGCAAAGTTATAAACTTCGAGCGTGGATCGAGCACTAGCGGCGCCGTCCAGATTGATCATGTCGTAGCGCTCAGTAACGCTTGGCAAACTGGTGCGCAGCAGTTAACACCAGCCGTGCGGATAGAGCTTGCTAACGACCCACTCGAACTATTGGCGGTTGACGGACCCGCAAATCAGGCCAAGAGCGATGGCGATGCCGCTACTTGGCTACCATCAAATAAAGCTTTTCGCTGTCAGTATGTAGCGCGACAAATTGCCGTGAAAGCCAAATACAAACTTTGGGTTACTGCGCCAGAGAAATCGGCTATCCAAAACGTTTTAGCTAAATGCCCTGATCAACTAGTGCCGGCTGGATCGATTTAGGCATAAAATTGAAAACTCTTCTTCTGGTATACTTTTCAGCATACCAGAAGAAGAGTTGAGCCTTACTCCTCGATAAGGTCCAGTGAGAACTCCATGAATGAGCTTGGACCTGCCTCGGTAGAGGAAGCTACCCACCCACCGTCTTTGTACTTTTGGATGACCGCGTCGACCGCTGCCTCGGCGGTGTTGCGGCAGTCGTACGAGAAGCGCGCAGAGAACTTGGCGTCGGAGCGGCCGGAT
>JBDTIG010000026.1:0-3237 GCA_039936495.1 Saccharimonas sp. (SeqCode) | reverse complement strand
CGTAGGTTTACTACTTCGTCCCGCTTTTGTTTGGCGTCGCTCTGCATACGTGCTATATCCATTTGGAACCTCCTCTTTGTATGTTTCTAGTGTATCACTTTACTCGGAATCGTGGTGGTCGGTGAGGCCGGGGCTGTTCATACAAAATATGGCAGCTCAGTTGATTCGGCCGATGAGCTTGTCGATTTCCTGTATCGTCGTCCCGTTGGATCGATGCAGAATAGCCGCCATACCTGCATTTATGGCTCCTTGGCAGTATTCTTCTCGGTCATCCACCATGATACACTCGTCGAGCTTTACGCCTAGACGATTGGCAATTATCCCGTAAGCCTCCGCGTCGGGTTTCGCATACCCTACCTCGCCGGAAGCTACCACCTCGTCAAAATATATAGCCAGTTCTGATTCTGGGAAGCGGCTATGTAGGCTTTTGTTGCTTCCGATGTTAGTAAGCAAGCCGGTTTTGAACTGGGGCCGTAGTGCGCGGATATAGTTGAGGAGAGGCATGTTCTTTACTTCATTATTTTTTAGTTTGGCCGCGTATTCTTCGACCGATAAGCCTAGTATTGCAGCAATTTTAAGCCTGTTGGCTTCACGAGTTACGTCACCTTTATTAGCCGCAATTACTGACTGAGTTATTTTATCTTTATCCTCGTCAGTTAATCCTGACGTATTTTTGAGATTCTCAAGGACGTCGGCAATAATAACTCCGAAACAATCAAAAACTATAGCTTTAATCATTAAACCTAGTATAGCAAAAGCTATCGGCAAATAAAAAAGCTGCCGCGATGATGATCACCGACCGGCAGCTTTCCTATTAGGAGCTATAGTGCAAAAGCTTAGTAAGCTTTTTTCGCGCCGTCTTCGACTGCTTTTTCAGCATTAGCCTTGGACATCATTGCGCAAACTGTAGTTCCACACTTTTCGTGCTTTCCCTTAGCCATGAAGCCACCTTTTTTAGTCTGGTGAATCTCTGGGGCTGACAATTCAACGCCTTTTTCCTTACATTTAACGCAATATCCTGTAACCATAACTTTATCGTCTGTAGCCATAACTGTATCCTCTCGAAATTATTGTTGTATAGGTGGCTATATTATAGATTATTCTGAGGAAATTAGCGAGCCAGTGAAAAATATTGATATTAAATCGGATAGATAGCCAGACGAAACCAGCGGAGGCCTCGCTAGCCCCTGCTGGTCACGGTTGTTATGGCTCGCTTCACCTAGCCCTGGTTGGACGAGCTGATGTAGCACATATTGTTTAGAGACTCTTTAGACCTGCGATGATCGCTTTGGCGTCTGCGTAAGCGGCAGCGTTATTGACGTGCGCAGTCTTTAACTGTGCTCTGTCGCCGCTTAGAACAGCGTGGTTAGCGTTGTAGTCGGATGGCTGCAAGCCAATGACGCTCAGTTCAATCGAGGACGAAATCGATTGCCCGGCGGTCGTCTTTGCCGTCATGTCGGTCAGCTGGGATTGCAGAGCTGCGACGTCCTTGCCCGCTTGCTGGTCAGCTGTGATGCGGGCCTGCAATTTAATTGCTAGCGCCGAAAGTTTTCCCTGAACCACTTGTTGATCGTCGGCGACCTTAATCAGACTAATTTTAGGTGCTACAACCGCATAGACCCGGTATTCGGTATAGATGTCAGCAACATCGGTCCTTGCAGAAGCGAGTGTCGTCTCGCTATCAAGTTGCGTTTTCAGCGTCGTTAGGCCACTCATAGTTACATTTACTTCGTTCGTTAAGGTCACCATGTCTGCTGCACTAATCTTGGTGGCGTTATTCAGCTTGGTTGTTAGCGCGTTCATCGTCGTAATCCGTCTGGTAATTTCTTGATTGCCTTTTAGGATAATCGCGGAGAGCCGAGCTGACTCTGATTTACTAGCTGTGGTCGGTCCAGCTAGCGCGTTTGCATATAGAGGGCTACTGATCATAACAACCACTAAGGCTCCAAGTGCCAAACCTTTTATAGTCTGCATCTTCTTCGTTCTGTTCATTAATTTCATATATAACCTTTCCTGTTAGATGAGCTTTATGCTCTTACTATTTATATACGCTAGGCGCCGTAATAGTTTCATCAACTGTTGGGTACGGTGATCTGCTGTGAACTATCGTCTAGTGCGGAATCGGCGCTATTTTGGTCCGAAGATTCTTGATTAATGCTAGAATTGATGCCGTTCAAATCACTATTGAGGCTCGAGTTATCAGTACTCGAAGCTGGCGTAGCAGGTTGCGGTGAAACACTTGTCGTCGGCGTTGCGGTCGGGTCTGTGCTGACAGAGTCACCATTAATTAGCGGTACAACGAATATGATGAAGGCCGCAACCAGAACAGCTCCTCCCGCGACAGCTGATGCCCATATTTTAGAACTGAAACTTTTTCGAGGTACTTTGTGTGTCTTTAATTCGCTCATGACATTCTCCGTTATTGTGTTTGTTGGTTGATATTCTTTTTTTGCGCTCTTAATTATAATTTCAAACTTTTCCATCTAGCTCCTTTCTCAGCTGATCTTTCGCGCGGTGCAACCACGTCCGGACTGTTCCGACTGGTCGTTCCATTATTGCAGCGATGTCCTCGTAGCCAAACTCATCCCAGTAGTACAGCATGATAACTCGCCGATAATTACTAGGTAAGCTATCGACCATACCGCGTATAACTCGACCATTTATTGATAGATCCAGGCTTTCACCGTGGGCTGGCGCCTTATCGGCTAGCAGATCTTGCACTTCGTCGAAATCTACCGTTATTTTAGTCCGCTTCATGACGCGCAGGGCCATGTTGTCGGCAATCTTGTATAGCCATGTTGAAAATGCATAGCTTTGATTGTATTGATACAGCTTGTCGTATGCGCGGATAAAGGCGTCCTGTGCGATATCTTCGGCAGACTGCTCATCGTGAACCATGTTGTAAAGGTGTTGTATTAATCCGATTTGGTACCTGTCAACGATAGCGCGATATTGATTGTAGTGCCCATTGAGGACTTCGGATATAATTGCTTTTTCTTGCCCATTATTCATTCATAAGCTTTCATCTGCAATCATTATATGCTCGTTACTACATAAAAGTTTCAACAGAATTTATAATACTTATGAATTAAGGAAATGGGGGGTAACTATGAAAATAACGTGAGACTTTCAACAGATAGGGTAGCCCTTGACCCGGCCGAGAGGCTGAGCGCGAGAGCGGCCCCTGGCTATTATTATTTTTACGAGGTCAGGAGTTAGAGCCTAATCGCAGACCAT
>JBDTIG010000025.1:0-5488 GCA_039936495.1 Saccharimonas sp. (SeqCode) | reverse complement strand
CATTGGACTGCCCTATCCTCCCATAGTATCATACTTATGTTTATATGTCAAGTCGAAATTCAGCAAAATATTGATAGCCTGCCCCACCTCTGGTATAATTGCATAGTTACTTTACGGGCCAGTAGCTCAGCTGACTGTCCGAGGCGCTTGTCGCCGAGTAGATATAGAAGTACCAGGTGCTCTAACCAATCACACAGCAGTTAGCAACTTGGTATAATCTGGGCAAGTACTTTCATTCATAATTTACGGGCCAGTAGCTCAGCTGGTTAGAGCACCTGCCTCTTAAGCAGGGTGTCCGGGGTTCAAGTCCCCGCTGGCCCTCCAAATTCAAAACGCCAACCGATGTTTTTCGCTACTGTTGGCGTTTTGTATTTGGTGGAACTGAGACTTGAAGCCTGGACACGCCAGGGTGTCTGGGGTGAGGATTGCCATTGAGGCAATCCGCAAGGCGACGTCAGACGATGTTTTCGCTACAGCTGGCGTTATTTATTTGATATAATTCTGAGTCTAGAAATATCGGTATGAGAAATCTAATTTTATTTTTTGGTCCGAATCATACGGCTCTAAAGAAGCACTATAGCAGAGCTTCAAGTTGGCTAAGATTAGTTACCCTCAAGCACTTTGCTTTGAGCGAAATATGGCCACTAGCAACAAAGTTCCGTATCATTTTACCGGCAGTTTCGCGCCTGACGCTCAGCCAAGCGGCGACTTCGGTTTGGGTTTGCGGAACGGTTATTATGACTCCTCCCTCTTTCTCGGCCTTACCGTAAAATTTCGCCATCATGAGAGCCCAACGAATGAATCTTCGCTCTAGGTCGTGTTCTCCAAGCCAAATGATATGATCAACCATCATCATTTCGTCGCGCAGCTGCATCACTAAATAATCGTTACTAAATATTTGATTAACCTGCAGCTCATTCCAAAAATCTTCCACCTTTACTCGATATATAGCACAATCTTGGGTTGCATAGAATTCCATTTCCAGTCGTCCACCATGGTTGAAGCTAGCCGATGACTGTGAAAACGTGCTACCAGGCCGCAAATAGCCTAATACGTTTTCCGAACCATCTGCGTACGAGCAAGACGTTCTGATAAAGCCCACATCCAAGAAGTAGACCCAGCTTTGTTGGTCGTCTGGCCACGACATGATTTGGCCCTTAGGGTACTCGACTCTTCTGCCAGTGTTTATAAAGAACTTCCGGTGAGAATCGGATATCTGTAAAATATCTTCCATAATGCCACTATACGCCACAATTATTAAAAATTGTGAGCCAACTCTCAAAAAAAGTGTCGATTGCGCCCTAACACTTAGGAAAACATTTATGCTATTTTTAGGATAAGTATTTAAGGGAAGAGGTATCATGAAAAATAAAGCGGGGATTGCCATGCGAAGATCACGCCAATGGATAACAAAGGTAGGGCTATTAGTCATCAGTTTACTACTAGTAACTAGCGTTGCCGTACCGAATGCTATGGCGGCTGATGGCTATAGCTGGACGGACGTCGCCACAAACAATCCAAGCACAGCTTCCAAAGAATGGCGCGCAGCTGCCTCCGACTCAACCGGCAAGTTTCTTGCGGCAGCATACAATAACGGAGACATCTTTACCTCGAATGACTACGGGGCTACCTGGAAAGACGTTAGCACAACTACTGACACAGCTACCGCCAATAAGCAATGGTACTACATGGCTTCAAACGCTAGCGGTCAACGCTTAGTAGCGGTTGCTCGTAGTGGCGATATCTGGACCTCTAGCAACTACGGGGATACCTGGACCAATGTCGGCACAACCACCGACGCTGCTACACATAACAAAGACTGGATTGCCGTAACTTCAGACTCCAGCGGCCAATACTTGGCAGTCGGCATGAATGGTGGAGGACTCTGGACTTCGAACGATTACGGCCAAACTTGGACCGATCGCTCAGTGGCCAACAGTAGCCTTGCGCAAAGCTGGCGCACTATGGCTTCAAGTGCATCCGGCAAATACTTGGTGGCGGGAGTGAACAACGGTGACATCTGGACTTCGAACGATTACGGGGTTGATTGGGTCAATGTCTCCAGCAGCGACGCCACTATGACTCTCCAGCGATGGTATGGTGTTACCTCTGACACTTCAGGTAAATACTTAGCAGCCGTTGTGCCCGACCATGACATCTGGGCTTCAAGCAACTACGGTGCCAACTGGACTAACATTTCTCTGGCAGACACAGCCACGCACGGCAAAAACTGGCAATCTATCACTTCAGACTCTACAGGGCAGCACCTAGCAGCAGTCGCCTACGGCAACGGCCTCTGGATATCAAATGATTATGGCACTAGTTGGACTAACGTCGATACTGATGACGCACTGATGCACAGCCAATCCTTTTACTATATCGCTTCGAGCGCTTCTGGAGACCACTTAATCACTACTGCTCAGACTGGTGACATATGGGTGACCAGTAACCCAGCTTTAACCCCTGTTTCAGATAACGAGAATAACACTCCTACGCCTCCGCCCATTCCTAATGCCGGCGATGTAAACAACGATGGCACAGTGGATAGTGGCCAAACAAACGTTTCTTCATTCGTAAATTCCGTGACCAATCAATACACCTCGGTGTCAGTTAGTGACAGTAGCTGTACTCTAAGCGACGTCAGCGCTGCCAGTGTCGCTAGCGAGGCCGATGCAGGCTATAGCTACCCGATGGGGTTGGTCGGTCTGACAGCTACCTGCGGTACACCAGGCTTCACTACGACCATAAATCAGTACTTCTACAACCCTCCAGCTGGGAACTTCGTACTGCGGAAGCTCGTCAACGGTAAATACGTCGATATCTCTAACGCAACTATATCTCGCACGACAATTGGCGGACAGCCAGTCCTAAAGGTAAGCTATCAGGTGACTGACGGTGGCGCACTTGATGATGACGGTATCGCAAACGGCGTGATTGTCGATCCAGCCGGCCCAGCTTTGAAGCCAGTCGGTGCACCAAATACCGGGTATATTGCTCAGTCTAAACCCAACATGGCTATCGTCATATCTGTTGCCGCTACAATGCTCGCTCTAATAGGAGCAATCCACCTCCAAAAGAAAACTCGTTAAGCGCTTCAGCTTAATTGGTACATCCTCTTATCCAACTAATGCTTAACATCTTTTACAAGCTAAATAGAGTATAATTACAATTACAATTACAATTACAATTACCTATCTGGAGTACTTAAACGATTAAAATCTTTCAGCAAACTACCTGGAGAAACGCATCTATCGTCGCGATCATTTTTGCTTTCGCACTTTTGACGACAACCCCAGCTTCGGCTATGCAGCTTTTCGTGCAAGATTGGCAAAATACCATCATGACGTTAGAAGTAGAATCGAGTGATTCAGTCGAAAATATGCGCGCGAAAATACAAGATAAAGATGGCATACTCCCAGCTGACCAAACCCTAATATACAATGACATGTTGCTCGAAGATGGCCGGACACTATCAGATTATAACATTTCGAAAGAGTCGGTGATATTGCTCTTTACCCCGGCTCCGAGTCTGACAATTCTGCCCGCCCCCGGTAGCGCTATCGACACCACTAGTCTAAATGTTAGCTACGACCCGAGTAGTAGTCTCTATATCAAGGTCGGCGATAGTCCAGCGGTAACTCCATTCAGTGGTGACACGATCGACACCACTGCCCTCGGTCTAACCCCCTACCCAAATCTAGCTGATATAGCCGGCGTAGACAGCCAGAATAATAAATACGTAATGGTTTATGAGTTAAACGAAGACGGCAGAGTCACCGGTTTTGGCGTAGTAATGCTGTCTCCAAATGACATATACACGAGCGCTCCCGACGCCACCCCAGCATCAAAAGCAATCGGTGCGCCGAACACCGGGTATAATCCTCAATCTGAAACCAGCCTAATACCTATGATGGCGGTCGCAGTATCTATTTTTGCTGGATTAGTTCTGCTCTATCGTCGATACAGTTCTAAACCTCTATAGGCCCAATTGTTCCTAAATCTGAGCCTTCCCAAGACTGGCCGCCATAGTGGGCTGCCCTATCTTCTCATTGTATCACACTTATGCTTAACTGTCAAGGCCGAAGACTCATCAGACTCTCGATAGCCTGCCTCACCTCTGGTATAATCGTAAATATGCGTCTAGCCAGGACCACAGACATTTACCCTATTTCAGAGCTCTATAACGACGCAATCGCCTACGCCGAATCTGTCGGCCATATAGACTGGGAGAGTCTATTCCCCGCGGCTCAGATAGAAAAGTGGATGTTGGCTCATGAGTTATTTTGTTTCGAGGAAGATAACCACTTAGCTGCTGTCGCGAAATTGGCAGAATCATCAACTCAATCGTGCATATATTGACACTCCTCCTGAAACTCCTCTATAATATAGAGGAAGCTCGTGTGCCGAGGCGCAGCCGGTCAGAAGAATGAGAGCTTGCTCTAATCCACTGAGTGTCGCAGAGTTATAAGTTAGTGCAAAAATTAAAAATTTGAGATAACATATTATATATGCACCCGTAGCTCAGTGGATTAGAGCATCTGTCTTCGGAACAGAGGGTCGTACGTTCGAATCGTACCGGGTGCACCACATCTAGACTTTGATCAACCATACATAAACACAAGCTTTGGTGTAAACTAGCTAACAAAGGATAGTTATGCCAGTAGAAATACACACCGACATCTCACTCAAAAACTACACCACCATGAAAATTGGTGGTAATGCTCGTTTCATGGCAAACCTCACCTCTCCGGCAGATATACCTGAATTGGTTGAGCGCTGCAAAGCACAGAACCTACCGATTCACGTCCTTGGTAGCGGCAGCAATACCATCGTCAGAGATGCCGGGTTCGCTGGTCTAATTCTACGTAATCGCATATCTGGCTACGAAGTAATTGCTGAAACGAATAGCGATGCAACCATAAAAATCGGTGCCGGAGAAATCTGGGATGAAGTCGTCAAAAAAACTGTCGACATGAATTTATCTGGTATCGAGTGTCTGTCCTCTATACCTGGTACAGCCGGAGCAGCCCCTGTCCAAAACATCGGCGCTTACGGTCAAGATTTATCGGAAGTTTTCGTGTCACTCGAAGCCTACGACACAAATAACTCCAACTTTGCGATGCTCACGAACGAAGAATGTAAATTTGGCTACCGGTCTAGCATATTCAGAACCACCGACATAAACCGCTATATTATCACCTCCATCACGTTGCGGCTTTACAAAGCCAGCCCAAAACCACCTTTTTACGACTCGCTCCAAACTTACCTCGACGATAAAAATATCACCGCTTACACAGCGCAAACTATTCGTGACGCTGTCGCAGCCATTCGCTATGAAAAACTTCCTGATCCCGAACGACTGCCAAATAGCGGCTCATTTTTCAAAAATGCTGTCGTTGAAGAATGGCAGTTGAACGACCTCAGGCAGACCTATTCCGATGCCCCAGCGTACGAGATGGGCGACGGCAAATTTAAAATCCCGACTGGC
>JBDTIG010000024.1:0-3458 GCA_039936495.1 Saccharimonas sp. (SeqCode) | reverse complement strand
TAGTGACGGGTATGGGCCACGAAGTCTACCGGATCGTGAACGGCCAGCGTATTCCGTGGAACGATAGTCAAGTGGTGCGCGAGCTACTCGATAAGCATGACAAAAAAATAGCGCTGTAATGGCGCTATTTTTATTGTTCTAAGAACTATGCTTTTGGCTCGTCTTCTACGCCGAGTGCGGCCCAGATTTCGTCGTCGCTCATATTTACGACATCAGACGCACCGGCTGCCTCTGCGGCATCATCTAGCTCTCTTCGACCCTGCTTATCATAATCGTCAACTAGCTCCCGTACGGTAGGTGGTACGTATGTGTTCGAACGATCCGCTACATCAAGCGTACCCTTTCGCTTAGCTTCGTCGTATCCGTCAAGTAAAGCAGCGTCGTGACCTATAGCCTCGGCCACCCTAGCCTCTGCGTCTGCCTCTGCCTCTAATGAATCTTGTTCGCGTGATGTGCTTGTTGGCGCTTCATGGATAACAGGTACATCTACCTCTGAGACTGGTGCTTGATCGATTATTACGTGTTCCACACTTGGTGTGTGGTAGTCTGCTGTTGGATCGTGTGGCTGGTCGTCTGCAGGTCGTGGTGCTTCAAAGTTTGACATGTTGATTTCTCTGTTTATGTTTTGTTTCTTACAATATGTATCATAGCAAAAAGCTTACGTTTTGTCAAGAGGGTAACGCCAGCTGTTAATATATTTGTCAAACAACCTAGAGCCATTGGCGATGTTTCAGCCGCCACGATAAACTAATGGCAATTCGCTCAACGAAACGGCGCCAATAATGATACGATTTTGGCCGCAGTACAACATCGTAACAACCAACATAATCTGTTACGTGTTTGTTAAAACTAGTTTTGAACCGGCCAATACCATGGAATGGGTTAGTTGGATCTTCGATTTCGCTCGAGTGCGGAGTACCACAAAGGTCGTAACTTTCGACGCCACGCTCTTTCATCCACCTCATCACTTCCCATTGCAAAAGGTGACTGGCGCCATAAACGGTCTTTTTTCGAACACTAGCGCCGTCCTTATAAAGACCCTTTTTGCCCAGACACATGCAAAAGGCGCTAGCGACGACTTCGCCGTCGTATTCTGCAAAAAAGAGGCTACCGTGACCAGATGTGATGTAGCGTTGCCAAAACGCCAGGTAGTACTGGTAACTCCGGAGTGAGCTATCAAACCGACCAGCTGCCGTGTTAGATAAAAGGGAATACATTAGCCGTGCCGTAGTGTCGTTCAGTGGGACGGCGTAGGTGGTTGTACCTTCGCGCTCGGCTCGGCGCAAGGCATTACGGCCCTTTTGGTTAAAGCTTGTCATAACGTCATCGAGTTCGGGCGAAAGGTCAACCACTACGGTTGAACGGTTCGGCTGAACGGCTGAAACGAGGATAAGGCCGGCTGCTTGCAGAGCTTCTGTAGCTTTATCAGATTCGAGTATCTCGGGCTCAATCTTTATGACAAACACGTGTTGCTGCTGCGCAAACGCCTTGAGGGGCTTGAGTACTTTTAGCAGTTTTTTGACCGACGTGACACCGGGGCCCTTAGGTAAATACCAAAAAGTACCGAGTAGCGGGATGCGCTTTTCGAGTACGGTTATTGCTAGTGTATTAGTGATAATATAGCGCGGAGTCCAGCCGTTTTGGCGCTTAGCCTCGGCCATTTCGACGGCCTGAAAAACGTTCCCGCCGTCGGGGTTAGCAATAAGTAGCTCGTCCCAGCGAGCCACTTCGTCATTTGTCGCATAGCGTACAGTCATTGGCTTTATTATACAACGAAACCGTGACGTTCGAGCTCGCGCTTGACCTCTTCTTTAAAAGCGGGTGCATAGCGAGCGACGCTATTAGCAGAGAGGCAGAGTCTTCCTCTCATCGTTTCTTTAGGTATGCCCATGGATACAATAAAGTTTTCTGGGTGTTTTACACGAGCCTCCCTTGCGATGTCGCTACTAGTTTTGACATCGACCCCGATCCAATCTTTGCCAACTTTGATGAAGCGATCGATACCACTCATATCATCTTCAACGGAAGCCCCCTCAACCTGATAGTTTGAATACTCAGCGAGTTGATCAAATATGACCTCAGAGACCATACCGGTGAGTCTTTCCTCAAGGTGTTTTTGAACAGCGGCCGTTTGCTCGTCAGTACGGTCACTATATTGATAGGCATACATACCCATCAAGAATTTCATCACCTCATTGAAGCTTGCCTCTGGGTCGGCTTTAATCATCGCCTCTAGGGAGTGGTTAAAGCCGACAATATTACTAACGTATTTCTCTCGTACATCATCGAGCAGTGTGTAATTACCAGTCTTTGCCGTATCGATTGCTGTAACCGACGCAATAAAACCTGGAACTTGTGCGCTGACATCAAGTTGATCAGCAAGTCTAGTGCGTTTGCCTGCCTTGTCTGTACCCATTTCAGCTAACGCGAGGGCTGTAGTAGTAAATGCATGACGCAGGTTGCTGGTACGTTGACTATTTCTTTCGTAGTCAGGGTCTTCGATAACGCCACTAATTAGTTCGTGCGCATTGATTTGACGGTGGGGCTGCGTTGTCATAGGTTAATGTTAGCATAAACTTAATGAAATGTCAATAATATGCATAAATATATTGGCGACTAGTGACTGATTTATTTGTAATAAAAAAAGACCTCACCATAACAGTGAGATACTTTTACATGATTCTGTAAACTAGACTGGCTGGCCGGAGAGAAAATCAATCTCTTTGATGACATCGAGTAGTGCCTGAGCACGCTTTGTTTCATCGGTGATAGCTTTTGCTGCTTCGTGAGCTGGAGCGATAAGTGATTTATCGTCAGTTGAGCGAATGAGCAAAAGGTATGTATCGAACTTTTCTTGTGGCGGCAAGCTGAGCTTGTCGACCAATGGTCGAAGTTCAGTGATTGCTGCTTGTTTGACACCGTCGAGTTCCCCGGCAACAGGTATCGAGACAGGTGACGTTGGCACAGCTGCAAATGCAGGCTGGGCGAACGCATCGTCGGCTACTGGTGCGGCCACTGGAGGCCCCATTGGTGCTACAGGAGGCTGTGCGTCCCCTGCCATTGGTACTGCTTCGACCTCTTCGGCCTCTGAATTGACACCTGCAAGAACTTTCGCGAGTTCTTGGTCGTCGTTAATTGGTTGCGTTGACTGCTGTTGAATATCCATGCCCACCCCATTGATACTTATGCTAACTTGTCCATACTTTACCACAGTGTAGTAGCACTCGTAAAGCGGTTACGCTAATTTAATTTCATTCAAACTACAAAATCTTATATACTAGATGTAATGAGAGAATATTTCTCTAAGAACGAGGTGGAAAATGCTTGATGATGCAAATGTAATTAAACAGCGTGATAAGTCGGGGGCTTTAGCGGTCGTTGCTAGCATTTATCAGCAAGTGTCGGCTGATGTGACACTTGTTGATAACGAAAATGATGGTCGCGAAATTATAAATATA
>JBDTIG010000023.1:0-2555 GCA_039936495.1 Saccharimonas sp. (SeqCode) | reverse complement strand
CGGCTATTCCCATACTTATGACACCTGGGTTGGACAGCCGATAAAAGTCGTAATGATTGAGCAGAAGCCCACTCGGCGCGATGTATGAACGATTGATCGTAAAAGTCGGACTCTGTACGTCGTCTACGACACCCATGCCGCGAGCGAAGCCCTTAGCAAACACCGTCTTGCCGGCACCAACATCACCGATTAGTTCGAAAACTTCGCCACCTGAACAAAAAGCACCAATTCGTGCACCTAAGTCCATCATTTCGCCAGCACTTTTAACCTCGAGATTCATCTTATGACAGTTTACCATATAACATCTAGCTAGCTACAATGATATAGGCTATACTGGACCATAAGCATCATGCGTATTTCAGACGAAACACTTACGAGAGTACTCAAGGGTAATAACCTCGTTACCGACGCTCAGCTAGCCGCCTTCCAAGAGGAGGCTACTCGATCGTCTCGCTCGCTTCAGGACATGGTTCTAGAAGGAAAGCTGCTGACCGAGGAGTCTCTGACGAAATATTACGCCGAATATTCAGACATACCGTTCATAAATCTCAAACCAAACGACGTTTCGAAAGAGGATCTCAATAAACTTTCGGAGCGCATCGCTCGACAATACAACGCTGTTGTCTTTAAAGTTGAGGAAAATGGCCGCGTCCACCTAGCAATGAATGACCCTGACGATGTGCAGGCAGTCAACTTCATCGAAAAAGAGGTCGGTAGCAACTTAGTCACTTACCTCGCACCGCGCCAAAATATCTTAGATTGTCTAGAAAGTTATCGTGGCGATGTCAATGAAGAGTTAAACCAAGTTATCGACGTCCAGCGTGAAGAGAGTATCGCAAACGCCCCAGTCACCGCCGAAGAAGTCGCCGAGGATTCACCCATCGCACAAACGGTCAACTTGTTGCTCGAATACGCCATCAGATCACATGCATCTGACATCCATATTGAGCCTCGCGAGAATGTCGTGCAAATCCGCTACCGCATCGATGGTGTGCTCAAGGAGGTCAACCAATTACCGCGTAATGTTTTGGGGCCACTAGTCAGCCGTATAAAGATATCATCTAACTTAAAAATTGACGAGCACCGAGTGCCGCAGGACGGCCGATTCAAGATCAAAATTGCCGGCAAACAATACGCCCTGCGTGTCTCAACTCTACCAATCGCCGATGGGGAGAAGGTTGTCATGCGTATTCTCGACGAGTCAAACCAAGCCGTCACCCTGGAAGACTTAGGTTACTGGGGTTACTCGCGCGATACCCTTAAAGAAGCAATGACCCAGCCGGACGGTATGATTCTCGTAACCGGACCAACTGGAAGTGGTAAATCAACATCGCTATTTTCTGTCCTCAGCATCCTCAATAAGCCAAACGTCAATATCTCGACCGTTGAAGATCCAGTTGAATACAAGATTATAGGCGTCAACCAAACTCAGACCAACCCTCAAGCCGGTATGACCTTCGCGAACGGCCTAAGAGCACTACTGCGTCAAGATCCAAATATCATCATGGTAGGTGAGGTTCGTGACAGTGAAACTGCCAACCTAGCCATTCAGGCTGCATTGACTGGGCACTTGGTCTTCTCAACTCTTCACACCAATAACGCCGCAACTTCTCTACCACGCCTCTTAGACATGGATATCGAACCGTTCTTGATTGCCAGCACCATAAAAGCTGTCGTCGGCCAACGTCTAATTCGTCGCCTCTGTCATACCTGCCGCGTCCAATACACTCCCGATCAAACTGAGATAGATAAAATAATCAAACTGTTTAACTTCCGCGCAGGCCAAGACTTCTCATACGTCCGGAAGCTGGAAGCCCTATCTAAAGAACAAGGTATCGGTGGCGACACGCCGATAGGCACTTCTGAAGCGACTATTACATTAGTCTGGAAAGCTAAACCCGAAGGTTGCCCAGATTGCAATGGCACCGGCTATCGTGGACGCATGGGCATTTATGAAGTGCTCAGTAATAGCCATAATATTCAAAAAATGATTATGTCGGAGGCAGACAGCTCACAGATACAAGACGAAGCAATCGCTGAAGGCATGTCGACCATGCAGACCGATGGCCTAATCAAGATGCTACGTGGCGAAACCACACTCGAAGAAGTTTTAAGGGTGACTCGAGAATAAAACTATGGCTACTTTTTCATACATCGCGACCGATAGCCAAGGTAAATCTATCAATAGCAAGGTTGATGCGGAAGATAAGTCAAAGGCTATCCAAGCAATCCGCCGCCAAGGCTTCACACCAATCAGTGTCAAAGACGCAAAAGTTAGTAACATTTCTTCACTCGGTTCAATCAGCTTTCTAACTAGCAAAAAAGTGAAAAACGACGACCTAGTGATGTTCACTAGGCAACTTAGCGCGATGGTTAGCGCCGGAGTACCGATTATTAGGGCTCTAACTTCGCAAAAAGATCACACCGATTCCAAGGCTCTCGAGACTATCTTAACTGCAACCATAGCAGACGTTGAAGGTGGTTCATCGCTCGCTGACTCGCTCGAGAAGCACCCAAATACCTTTAGCGACGTTTATGTTAACATGGTCCGATCT
>JBDTIG010000022.1:0-12486 GCA_039936495.1 Saccharimonas sp. (SeqCode) | reverse complement strand
ATCGATAGACCATGAAGCCCTTGTCATCGCCGGCTTCGTCTTCAACAGTGAAGACATCTTGGCTAACGTCGACTAGACGCCGGGTTAAGTAGCCTGAGTCGGCAGTCTTGAGCGCTGTATCGATTAGACCCTTGCGTGCACCACGAGTGGCTACGAAGGCTTCGAGGCTCGACAGACCATTTTTGAAGTTGCTGCGGACTGGTAGCTCGATTTCTTTGTTATTAGCATCAACCTGGATACCAATCATGGCACTAGCGAACTTGATGTTCGTCACGTTTCCGCGCGCACCAGAGTTGACCATCGTCGAGGTACTGGTGTCCATAGTGGCGAGCTGTTCTTTCAAGAAATCTTCAATCCTACGGTCGACATCACGCCAGTTAGCAACCGTCAGGTTGTAACGTTCGTCCTCCGTGATCAAACCTTGGTCAAACTGGGCTGAGATCATTGCTGCTTTGTCGTCGCCAGCTTTTACGAAGCCAGCTGTTTCAGCGAAGCTTACGTAATCTTTCATACCAGTCGAAACGGCACTAACAGTTGCGAAACGGAAGGCTAGGCCTTTCATGCGGTCAGCAGTTTTAGCAGTTTCTTCGGCATCATATTTTTCAAATATTTGGGCAAGAACTTTTTTGAGTTCTTTCTTGGTTTGGACGCGGTTGTTATACGGGAAGTCTTCGGGCAGAATCTCGTTGAAGAAAACTCGACCGAGCGTTGTATCGCGGATTGCACCTTTGGCGCGAATTCGAATCGGGCTTTGCAAATGCAAAGCGCCCATGTCGTAAGCGAGTTCTGCGTCGCGGCTGCTAGCAAATATAGCTCGCGTCTTGGTCTGGACACTTGGTTTTTCGTAAGTTAGGTAGTAGTTACCAAGCACGATGTCCTGCCCAATGTTTAGCACTGGACTACCGTCAGCAGGTTTGAGTAAGTTATTAACAGCGCTCATTAGCTCTTTAGCTTCGGCTTGCGCTTCGTCCGATAGAGGCAAGTGTACTGCCATCTGATCACCGTCATAGTCAGCATTAAATCCAGCAGCCACAAGTGGGTGCAGTTGGATAGCTTTACCTTCAACCAAAACTGGCTGGAAGGCTTGGATACTCAAACGGTGTAGCGAAGGTGCGCGGTTCAATAGAACGTACTTGCCTTCGATAACTGAGTCTAACGCATCCCAGACAATCGAATCACCAGATTCAATTAGGCGTGAAGCTGAGCGGATATTATGAGCATATTCACCTTGGATTAACCAGCTGATGACAAATGGCTTAAATAGCTCAACCGCCATAATCTTTGGCAGCCCACACTGGCTAATCTTTAGCTTTGGACCAACTACGATAACCGAGCGACCAGAATAGTCGACGCGCTTACCGAGCAAGTTCTGGCGGAACCGACCCTGCTTACCTTTAAGCATATCTGACAAGCTCTTGAGACGTCGTCGGCCACCAGTAGCATTGACGGCGCGGCCACCACGAGCGGCTGAGTTGTCGATTAGACTGTCAACAGCTTCCTGGAGCATACGCATCTCATTGCGACGGATAACTTTCGGTGCGTTAAGGTCAATCAATTTCTTAAGACGGTTGTTGCGGTTGATAACGCGACGGTAAAGGTCGTTTAAGTCACTTGTCGCGAAACGACCACCAGTTAGTTGAACCATTGGGCGAAGGTCTGGAGGGATGACTGGTAAGACGGTCAAACAAAGGTTTGATGGTTTGATGCCAGCTTGTTGCATGCCTTCGATGACCTTTAGGCGCTTCAGAAGTTTCTTCTCACGTTGGCCTTTAGCTGATTCAGCCTCAATGTGAAGCTCTGCTATGAGTTTATCGATGTCGATATCGTCGAGTAGCGCTTTCAGAGCGACGCCGCCCATACCGACTTCCGCTAATTCTTCGTATTCTTCAGGGAGGTTACGAAAGTCGCTTTCATTAATCAATGCACTTTTGACGAGATTAGTTAGCTGAGTTTTCTTGACATTATAGCTATCATCGAGCTCTTCGAGTTCACGAGATTGCTCTTCAGCTAGTTTTTTGATGTCAGCATTTTCAGCTTCAGCGGTTTGCTCAAAGCGAATCTTAATCGCAGCACGTCCAGCGGCAGTCTCAGCTTCGAGATCGGCCAGCATTTGATCACGTTTGGTCTCGTCAACCTCAAGGATAACATAAGTTGCAAAGTAAGCGATTCGCTCAAGGTTGCGTACCGTAACGCCTAGAAGTAGGCTCATTGCACTTGGTGTGCCACGCATGAACCAAATGTGAGCGACTGGTGAGGCTAATTTGATATGCCCCATCCGTTCGCGTCGAACAATCGATTTAGTGACTAGTTCACCGTTCTTATCGACGGCAGCTTCGCGTGAGCGAACACCACGAAGTCGTGAATCATGTGGGTTGATGTCCTTGACTGGGCCAAAGATTCGTTCACAAAACAGACCGTCACGTTCTGGTTTCTGAGTACGATAGTTAATCGTCTCAGGTTTAGTAACCTCACCATAACTCCATTTGAGAATATCTTCTGGGCTCGCAATAGCCAATCGTACGGCATCAAAGTCTGCGATACCTGAGTTTGCAATAACGCGCGACATATTAGGCCTCCTCTCCATTATCTTCTAATTGAACTTCTGGGTCATCGTCTGTGAGGATAACCTCTGCAATATCGATGTCACCACTTTCATTAATCTCTCGAACAGATATACCGTCTTCGAGTTCACCTAAATCGTCAGATTCGTCGAGTACATCCTCGTCGACAACAGTGTCGTCAACGATCGGAGGGACGACTGCTTTAGTCGCGGCTACGCTGCCTGGGCTTGCTTCCTCGATGACGTGCTCAGCATCAGTGCCACTGCCACTTTCATCTAGCAGGTCGACGCGTAGTCCGAGGCCTTGAAGCTCTTTGACAAGCACGTTGAAGCTTTCTGGCAATTTTGGACCAGTAATCTTCTCGTGTTTGATGATCGCTTCGTAAGCTTTGGCGCGTCCGTAGACATCGTCTGATTTCAAAGTCAGCATTTCTTGAAGGGTAGCGGCTGCGCCGTAAGCTTCAAGGGCCCAGACTTCCATCTCTCCGAGTCGCTGGCCACCATTTTGGGCTTTACCACCTAGTGGCTGTTGGGTAACCATCGTGTATGGACCGGTTGATCGAGCGTGAATCTTGTCGCTAACCATGTGGTGCAGTTTGATGATATGCATGACACCAACGGTAGTACGTTCTTCGAACTTCTCACCAGATCGTCCGTCAAACAGTTGTCTCTTGCCGTCTGGGTCTAAGCCTGCTTTGATCAGTTCCGCTTCGATAGTTTCGTTTGGTACACCGTTGAAAGGTGGCGTTGCAACCTTGTATCCCAAGGCACGCGCTGCCATACCTAGGTGAGTCTCGAATAGCTGACCTAAGTTCATACGGCTTGGCACACCGAGTGGGTTCAGGATAACATCGGCTGGTGTTCCGTCGGCGAGGAATGGCATATCTTCGATAGGAAGGATGCGCGCGATGACGCCCTTGTTGCCGTGTCGTCCAGCGATTTTGTCACCTACGCTTATCTTACGAAGTTGAGCAACAAATATCTGGATTTGCATCAGAACGCCGGCTTTTAGCTCATGGCCGTTCTCGCGTGAGAATATCTTGACTCCGACAACTTTACCTCCGCCAGCATTATTCATGCGCTGCGATGTATCGCGGACATCTTTGGCCTTCTCGCCAAAGATAGCACGTAGTAGTCGCTCTTCGGAACTTAATTCTTGTTCGCCCTTTGGTGTAATTTTACCGACTAGGACATCTCCCGCGGATACTTCAGAACCAATTTGGACTATACCGTTTTCGTCAAGGTGACGGAGCGAATCTTCTGATACATTTGGAATATCGCGAGTCACAATCTCTGGTCCGAGTTTAGTCTCACGGACTTCGACACTGTAATCTTTGATATTGATACTAGTTAGACTATCGTCTTCGACGACGCGGCGGCTGATGACCACTGCATCATCCATGTTGTAGCCAGCCCAAGGCATAAAGGCGACAAGTAAGTCTTTACCAAGGGCGAGTTCGCCTTCAGCGATTGACATACCTTCGATTAGGATGTCACCCTTTTTAACTTTATCACCGCGTGAAACGCGTATTTTCTGGTTGATACAACGATCGTCGTTGCTTTTTGCGAAGTGAATTGGTCGATATGATTTGACGCCATCTTTATATTGGATTTCGATGACATCACCGTCAGCTCGGGTAACTTCACCGTTGCCTTCAGCGACAATTAGTTGGCTCGAGTCACGAGCGACATTCTTTTCGATACCAGTACCGACAGTGGCGGTTTCTGGTTGGAGTAATGGAACCGCTTGGCGTTGCATGTTCGTACCAGTCAAGCTGCGGTCGATACGGTTGCGCTCAATAAATGGCACTAGCGAAGCTGGTGCGCCTAGGATTTGCTTATGAGCAGCATCCATGTAGGTCACTTCAGTTGAATCAACTTGGCCTGGGTTTAGGAACTTACGTGCTGAAACGCGCTCGTCGAGGAACTCACCGTTTTTGCCTAGTCGTGCGCTAGCGTCAGCGATAACTTCGTTGACTTCGTTGCTAGCATCAAGATAAACGATTTCACCAGTCACTCGGCCTTTGACAACCTTGCGATATGGCGTTTCGATGAAGCCGTACTCGTTAATCCGCGCATAAGTCGCTAGGTTGAGCACTAGACCGATGTTGGCACCCTCAGGTGTTTCCACTGAACAGATTCGTCCGTAGTGAGTTGGATGAGCGTCGCGTACGTCAAATTTAGCACGTTCGCGGCTTAATCCACCTGGTCCCATCGAGCTCAAGCGACGCTTATGCGATAGCTCGGAAACTGGGTTGACCTCATCAAGTAACTGAGATAGCTGGCTGGAGGCGAAGAATTCGCGAACAGCAGCCACGACTGGTCGTGCGTTAACGAGCTGCGAAGGAGTGACGGTCTGAAGATCGCTCATACTCATGCGGTCCATAGCATTGCGTTGCATACGAAGCATACCAACGCGGAATTGACGAGCGACAAGCTCGCCAACTAGCTTAATGCGACGGTTTGACAGTGCGTCGATATCGTCACCAGCTTCTTGAGTGTTGTTCAGGCGGATCAACTCGCGAATAATAGCTACTAAATCTTCGAGCTTCAATACGCGATTCTTAGTAGTGTTTGGCGTAGTTAAATTCAGTCTTTGATTTAGCTTATAGCGGCCGACTCGGGAATAGTCAAATCGTTTGTAATCAAAGAAAGTTCGCTCAATCATTTGCCGAGCGTTATCGACGGTTGCGAGGTCACCTGGTCGTAAACGACGGTAAACTTCAATTAAGGCTTCATTGACACCGTGAGTTGGGTCTTTTTCGAGAGTTGTTTCGATAAATTTAGTTTCACCAGTGTCAATATCCTTGAAGAGATCTCGGATAACTGATGCTTTGCTGTGACCTAAGGCGCGTAGGAGTGTCGTGATTGGAATCTTGCGACGACGATCGATTTTAACGTAGATAACACCACTTGTAGTGGTTTCAAACTCTAGCCAAGCGCCCCGGCCTGGGATAAGTTTGGCGCTATATAGATTGCGGTTGACGCCGCGTTCAGCGGTGAAGAATACACCAGCCGATCGAATCAATTGGCTCACAACGACGCGTTCAGTACCGTTGATAACGAAAGTGCCACGGTCCGTCATCCATGGGTAATCACCGAGATAGATTTCTTGGCTACGAACCTCGCCAGTAACCTTGTTGGTTAGTTCGGCGTCGACGTGCAGTGGCGCGTCGTAGGTTACGTTGTTCTCTTTGGCAAATTGGTCGGTGTTCTTCGGATCTTCGAAACGATAACCTTTAAATCGCATCTCGAGTTTCTGACCGGTGTAGTCTTCGATCGGATTGATTTCAGCGAAAATGTCGCTTAGACCAGACTCGACGAAGCTTCTCCATGAGTCTTTTTGATGCTTTAATAGATCTGGTACTGGTAATGCAGTGTCATCCTCAGTGAAGAACACACGCTGCAGTGGTGCAACTCGCTTGGTTAATTTTGGCATAGATATTCCCGCTCCTACAGAGTATTATTGTAGTAAAAGTGTGCTAACAATGAGCTTTAGGTCATAACTCATCTGTTCCCGGCGCCGAAGCTTTACTAAATATGGTTCTCTATACAACACAAAAACGCCCCGCCAACGGACGTAGTATACTTTCGACCCATATTACACAATCTTCATTAAGCCTAGTTTAGTACTCTGAAACTAGTTTGTCAATAGTTCTGGTGCCGAAACGTTCAATTTAGAGCGCTTTCTTCAAGACTTCGTCAGCAATTCCGTAGGCGACCGCTTCTTTGGGGCCCATCCAAAAGTCGCGCTCCATGTCAGTTTTAATCTTGGCACGTTTTTGACCAGTATACTTAGTCATCTCGTCAATCAATAGCTCTTTGAGGCGAACACCTTCCTTTAAGCTGATTTCCTGATCGGTGATTTGGCCTTGCGACCCACCGTGTGGCTGGTGCATCATGACACTAGCGTGTGGCAGTATGCGCCGTTTGCTTTTAGCGCCAGCCGCTAATAGCACTGCGCCAAAACTGGCCTGCAAACCAATGCCATATGTAGCCACATCTGGTTTAATGAAGTTCATCGTGTCGAGTATCGCTAGGCCGTCATATACGCTGCCGCCTGGGCTATTGATATAGAGATGGATATCTTTATTGGGGTCTTCGTTAGCTAAGTGTAGAAGCTGCGCTACGATGACATTGGCTGTCCCCTGATTGACTTCTTCGCCTAGGAAAATGATACGATCCTCGAGCAATCGTGAATAGATATCATAACCGCGCTCACCATCGCGAGTTTTGACGATAACATTTGGCACTAAATAGTTATTTGGCTTATTCATAGTAAATCTAGTTTAGCGCACATTCTAGCACTCGTCAAGTGAGAGTGCTAGAATATATTCAGCTATATTGACAATACCAGGCTGTCGTGCTATAATAAACAGAAGCTGTTCGATGCCAACCGACATTAGGAGAGATCGTGTCTATTGAGAAAAAGCATGTCGACCTCAAAGAGCTTATCGAAGTACTCAGGAGAAGAGCCCGCTCTGGCTGGCCATTGGACGTCGCGATAAGCGATATCATCGGCCAGCTTTTGGCAGCGAAACTCAACGGAGTAGAAAAAGCCGATGTCGATATCGAGGTCGAGCGTCTGCCGCGCACAGACGAGTCCAGGCAGTCCATTATGGAAATTTTGGCGGTGGTATTCGAAGGGAAAGCGGCAGAGGTGAACTTTGGTCCAGCAGAAAGAGCAGGTTTTGCAAGAGTACACGCAACCGTGAGACTCTAACTGCGATCGACGACCAGAATCGCTTCTTTTGCCTGGCCATCCTCGGGATTAACCTCCCGAGGATGGCCGATTTTATTTTCAGCTACTATTTTTTCGAATTGAGTTCGACTAGCTTGTCGACAGTCTTCTCGGTAATCAGTCGGTTAGCGACTTCACGCTTAGCTTCTAGGTCGTCGAAGCGCTTAGCCGCAGCGGGGTCTTTGGAGTACTGTTGCTTGTACTGAGCGATGTGTTGATCCAGCTCTTCAGAAGTAGCTGTGATTTTGAGTTCTTTTGATAGCTCAGCTAGGACTAGCCCGGCTTTGATACGATCATCCGCCATAGTATTGGCCTCTTTACTTACCCATTCGTCGCGATCGGCGAAGCCCTTGGAAGCATAGTACCCTTCTAAGTTTTGGCCTTGGTACATTAGATTCTGGGTTAAATCCTGCTCAATTGATTTAACTTGATCTTCGCGCAAAATGTTTGGAACGGATACTTTGCTCCTTGAAACAAGCTGCTTGACTAGGTCGTCCTTGAGCTTGTCGAGACTCTCGCTCTCCCGGCGTGCTTTGAGCTCTCGTTCGATATCTTTCCTAAGTTCAGATACTTCAGTAAAAGGCCCGACCTTGGCGGCGAACTCTTCATTTACTTCAGGTAGTTTAACTTCGCTAACTTTTTTGATAGTCGTTTCGAAGACAACTTTTGCGCCAGCTAATTGCTTAGCCTGGTAGTTTTTAGGGAAAGTTAGCGGGATATCTAGCTTGTCGCCCGATTTAGCGCCAACGATAGCCTCTTCAAAGCCTGGTATGAACGATCCGCTACCGAGCACGAGTGGGTAGTCTTGGCTGCTGCCGCCGTCAAATGCCTCACCGTCCTGTTTACCGAGGAAGTCGATGACTACTTCATCGCCCAACTTAGCGGCGGTTTTAATTTCGACTTTTTCAGACATGCTCTTTTGCATACGTTCGATAACTTCATCGGTATCGGCTTTTAGAATCTTAACTGCGTCTTTGGTAGCTGTTAAATTTTTGTAGTCACCCAACTTTACCTCAGGCAGTACGTCAGCTTCAGCGGTAAATTCGACAGTATCATTTGGAACGTACTTTTGGACTTCGACGCTAGGTCGTTCGAGGGCTTGTAAATTCTCGGCGATGAATGATTCAGCCACGGCTCGGCTGATAGCGTTTTCGAGAGTCTCTTGGGCTAATGTATTTGGATCGATACTTTTTTTGGCGATGCCAACTGGAGCATGACCTTTGCGGAAGCCCTTAATTCGTAAATCTTTGGCGAGTTTTGTCAAAGCAACTTGTTCGGCGGACTCGAGGTCGTTAGCGTCTAAGACAATTGTGAGTAGTACTCGGGTTTCTGATGAGTGTTTGACGGTAGTTTTCATAATCACTGATTATAACAGATATCAATCTCGAAGGACACTGGGCTAATACAGGCCTAAACGGCCGCATCAATGGTTAATTATGGTTACGGTGTATTACTTTAACTATATCGTCAAAGATTAGCTTCTCTTCAGTACCTGTCGTAATATTCTTGAGTGTGTAAAGTTCTTGACTGAGCTCATCTTCACCTACGAAAAGGACATAAGGGATTTGTTTCTTGATGGCAGTTTTTAGCTGTTTATCGAATTTGCGCTCTGAAAAGTCTAGTTCAACGCGGATATTTTGCTGACGAAGCTTAGTCACGAGTTTCTGTGTGCCGCGTAGGGAATCACCAATCGGAATCGCGTAAATGTCGGTCGCGCTACCCAGGTCTGGGAGCAATTTGTGTGTTTCGAGAAATAGCTGAACCGTGCTAAGGCCTGGAGCGAAGCCAACAGCGCTCAGCGGTTCGGCGCCAAACATTCCGACTAGGCCGTCGTAGCGCCCGCCACCAAATAGTGAGCGCGTGTTTTCCGGGTGAGTATCAAATACCTCGAAGACTATCCCTGTGTAATAGTCTAGGCCGCGCATTAGGCTGATATCGAAGACGGCGTTTTTTAGACCAGCTCGCTCAAGCTGAGTAAATAAGTCTTGCACTTCCTTGACGGCGTTTGACTCGCGAATTTCTTCTGGTAAATCAGCCATTGAGCGAGCGGCCAGTAGCTGTGTCAATTTACGTAGTCCGACTTCGGAATTGTCACGTCCGAATATATCGCCAGCTTGGTCACGAAAGTCTTCAGCCGAAACCTTGTTGCGTCGGTCGAATAATTTGATCATCAACTGGGCTTGCCCTGAGTCTAAGCTGAGATATTGGGCCATCATGAAATTAATGATACGGCGATTGTTGATACGGATAACGAATTGATCATCACTCGCTCCGAATGCCTTCAGCAGGTCGCTAGCCATAACTATGATTTCGGCCTCAGATAGGACGCTTTCATCGCCGAAAATATCGCAGTTTAACTGCCAAAACTCGCGGTCCCTACCCCGTTGTGGTCGTTCGTAACGCATAAATTGGGCGATTGAGAACCACCTGGCTGGTAGAGGTGTTTCTTGACGCTTGGCGGCCAGCATGCGACTGACGCTTGGTGTCATCTCGGGTCGGATTGCCACTCTACGGTCGCCACGATCAGTAAATTGATAAGTTTGCTCGCTAACTAACTCTTGGCCGCTCTTGGCCTCGTAAATCTCAATCGGTTCTAGTAGTGGCGCATCGTACTCTTCGTAGCCGTAGCTGAGAGCGACTTTTCGCCAAGTATCAAATATATAATTTCGAATCCGGATATCTTCCGGATACCAGTCACGGGCGCCTTTATAACTTGCGGTTAATAGCTTTGACATATGGGAGTATTTTTGCATAAATCTGCATATTTCGCAAGCCAGACTCTGGTCTATAGAAATGAAAAACCGGTGCCAACGATACCTAATTGTAGGATATCGTTGGCACCGGGTACCCGGTAGAGCTATTTATCGGCGGCTATTAGGCGAATCCGACGAGCTTATCCAGTTAACTGCAGCCGTGAACCATGGCACGACCGCGGTAAAGGCAATGGCGATGGGTGGCTGCTCGCTGATAGGCAACCTTGTATCAAACCAGCCATACCGTTGTTTCAGCTCGGCTCTTGCCAAGTCGATACTACTTTGGACTACCCCTATATCATCGCTGGTTTTGGCAGTCACGAATGCATTCAGTAGTTCATTGGCAGCTTTACGGGCTAGCCCATGGAATGATGAAACATTCAATCCTGCCACTAACCCAACTTTTGTTACACCGCGTGGTCCTTGCGTGCACAGCACGTAGTGCCTCATGAATTTTACTTTTACCTTACGGTTTTTTCTTTCTCGGTGATTTGGGTTGATTAGGTGTTCGTCGGCACGATCTATACCGACTGTATGCTCGTTGACCGTGGTCAAGATTTGCTCCTATACTGTCAGGTACGATAATGCCGGGTTGACATTACTCTCCTAGATTATACTACATAAGCTTAAATAAGTCAATACCCCGGTGAATGCACATCTGTTATTGAAGGATATTTTGCTGCATATATGAGTACATAGCGATGCCAGCAGCGACGCCGACATTTATGCTGCGCGTACTACCGAATTGCTCTATAGCGGCTATTTTCGAGCATCTTTCGAGTAATTCTGGTCGAATTCCAGGTCCTTCGGCGCCAAATATCAAAATAGCTTGCTTAGGTAGTCGGACGCTGCCTAGAGGCTCTGAACCAGCCACGTTATCGATGGCCACTAATTCTTTGCCTACAGTAGCAGTCAAAAACTCATCAACAGTTGCGTGATAGTGGACATGTAGGTATTTATCTGTCGCCATCGCTCCCCGCTTGTTCCATTGGCGGCGGCCAATGATATGGACGTGCCGGACACCGAAAGCGTTGGCACTGCGCACGATTGTGCCCATATTGAAATCATGCTCGACATTATCGATGGCGATCTCGAGCAGGATATCGTTGCGATCGAGGTCGGCCACAATATCCTCTAGCGGTTGGTTTTTATAAATATCGATTACGTTACGGGTATCTATCATAGTGAATAATTTCTTTTAGAGTTATTGCCCGGGGTGACTAAAGCAGCCACCCCGGGCAAATTTCACCTTCCAATAGGTTGGATTTACGGGTCACGCCGCATTTTATCTTTAGCCCACGCCAGCGATTCCTCGATATATCTGGTCGCCGTATCTATCGCGCTACGACCGAGCGGATGTCCATCCTGGTCCTCCGCTAGAACCTGCGCTTTAATCTGCGTGACCGGCCCACTGTACTTGCGCTGCGTTTGAATTTCCAGATAGAGTGCCTGCATGCGAGCCACGGCCTGCTTAACCTTACCGCTAAACTCAACTACGTCTTTAGGGTGCTCCTCGGCGCGCTTAAACGTGGCTAGCGTACCCCTCACCTTCATGACGTAGTGGCTTGCTGTCTCTAACAGGCGAGCACGTACGTTAACGGTATCAGCTTTCTCTCTCATTCTCTGCAGACTATTGTCCTCGACTTGGCTAGACCTACCGACGCGATGATGGTTGCTCATGACGTGAACCTTTCTCGCTGACTGACGCATAGAACCCTGAAATGATGAAATATTGTAAAATTACACCAACCCGATAAGCTGGCGATAGGTTGTATAGTAACATAATCTCAAATTAATTTATGCTCGAGGCGACTGACTAGCGTCAACCACCCCGAGCATAACGATATTCCATCACTCTATAGCTTGAGCCATTCGGTGTACGCTGCGTTCCTCCTCTCGTCTTTTAAACTCTTCGGCGGCTCTAGCTATAGATACTTTAACGTATAGCTGAGCTTCACAGACGTAATTCTTGTAGCCAGACGGGAGGGTTCGTTTATGGGGTCCTAGCCCCATTTCCTCTAAGTACTCCTTCTCCACACGAGCGAAAATTTTTTGAAAATCGACGATGAGGCGCATATCTTTCTCGTCATATTGACTCGTTTTATAGCAGACTCGGCGCATTCTCTGAATCAAGTCGTGCAAGACGCCCTGGAATTCTTCAACGGCATCGCCGCTTCGGCTAGATTTCTTGTATACAAAGTCTATGCCGCTAAAGCGCTTAGGGTATGCGCACGCCAGTGACATTATTCGATGAATTTTTCTCTCAGCGATTCTGTGGCGACGCTCGTCACTCATGAGTCCTTCGGTATAAGTCCCAGACGAATGTTTAGCATTCTTTGATGGCATTTCGGGCTCCTTGGCCGCAGAGGGTGATGGATTGTCAAGTTACGCTAACTTGAAAAGTTAGCGATAGAGTATATGGTATCATAACT
>JBDTIG010000021.1:0-2293 GCA_039936495.1 Saccharimonas sp. (SeqCode) | reverse complement strand
AAGGGCTTAGCTATCGTGAAGCCAGAAGTGATAGAGCGATACTTAAACGATGTCCAAGATGACATAAAGTCACTAACCAACCTACGAGAGCTAAAGTAGCGGAGACAAACACTTGAAACAATTATATAAGTATTTTAAACCTTATCTCTTTGTCTTGGTGATTTTGATTGGCTTTACCTATGGTCAATCGATCATCAACCTGACCTTGCCAGACCTAACGGCCGACATCATAAATAAGGGAATCATCGGCAATAACAATAGCCTAGTCTATAAGACTGGTCTAGAGATGTTACTCATCACACTGATCGGTGGTGCTATAACCGTAGTGATTGGGTACCTAGGCGCTCGAGTAGCAACTGGGTTTTCCAGGCGATTGCGGGCAGCGGTATTTGCCAAGATCGAAAGTTTCTCGTTAGCTGAATTTGATACATTTTCCTCAGCCTCGCTGATAACCCGGTCGACAAACGACATCCAACAAATTCAAAGCGTGCTGTTGGTGCTGTTACGAGTGGCGCTGCTGGCGCCGATTATGGGCATCGGGGCGGTCATCAAGGCCTACGCTTTGGCGCCATCGATGACATGGATTATGTTAGCGGCAGTGCTAGCTATCGTTGCTTTGATAACTGTGCTGTTTATCTTTGCTGTACCGAAGTTTAAACTGTTGCAGAAACTAGTCGATAAACTAAACCTAGTCAGTCGCGAAAGCTTGACTGGACTACGTGTCATCAGAGCTTTCAACCGCGAGAAATATGAGGAGAAAAAATTCGATCAGACGAACAAGGACCTGACTGGTGTAAACCTGGCCGTCAACCGCTTAATGGTGATATTACAGCCAACTATCATGCTAGTTATGAGTTTCGCCAGTATCGCTGTAGTTTGGGTTGGGGCATATAGAATCGGCAGCGGAGAGCTGCTAGTCGGTGACATGCTGGCATTTATGCAGTATGCAATTTTGGCGATAACCTCGTTCTTGATGATTTCAATTATATTTATCTTGGTACCGCGAGCCGCAGTTTCAGTTTCCAGGGTAGCCGAGGTTCTGTCGACTGAGTCAGTGATATTGGACCCTGAGAATCCAAAGAGTTTATTTGGGTTAAAGAATGGTGTGGTGATTGATTTCAATAATGTAAGTTTCAAGTATCCCGAAGCTGACGGCTATGCTGTCAACAATGTTTCGTTTAGAGCGGAGCCTGGCCAAACTACAGCAATTATCGGCAGTACCGGTAGTGGGAAAACGACGCTTATAAATTTGATTCCGCGATTTTATGATGTCGCCAAAGGCTCAATCAAGATCAATGGCGTCAATATAAAAGATATTTCGCAACATGATCTAATGAAACATATCGGCTTCGTTCCCCAAAAAGCAACTTTATTTTCGGGCACAGTAAAAAGCAATATCTTGTACGGCAGAGCCAAGGCGAGCGATGAAGACGTCCAGCATGCAGCTATCGTGGCGCAGGCTGATAGCTTCGTTAGCAAAATGGATCTCGGTTATGATTCTTCGGTAGCACAAGGCGGCGGCAACTTATCGGGTGGGCAGAAGCAGAGGCTAGGTATAGCTCGAGCCTTGGCCAAAAAACCACAAATTTATATATTTGATCAGAGCTTTTCGGCTTTGGACCTAAAGACTGATTCTCAATTACGTAAAGCCCTCAAACCTGAGACAAAAGGCAAAACGGTAATTATCGTTGCTCAACGAGTCAGCACAATCATCGACGCTGATAAGATTTTGGTTATCGATGACGGACGAATTGTCGGTAGAGGCACGCACGCTGATTTACTTGAAGATTCCAAAGAGTATCGTGAGATCGCCATATCGCAGCTTTCCAAGGAAGAGATACTGGGCGGGATTGATAATGCGGGGCGGGCTAAACGAATCGGGATGCTGCTAGAGAACGGAGTGTCGTCATGAGTGAAGACCAGGCTGAACGACCAAACGAGAAACCGATTCAAAAACCCCGCCGCGGCGGTATGATGGGTGGCCCAATGGGCGGACAAAGTGGGCCAGCTGAAAAGCCAAAAAACTTCAAGAAAGCGATAGGTAAGTTACTCGGCTACCTAAGACCCTATAAAATAAGTTTGATTGTCCTGATAGCTTTTGCTATTGGCAGTACGATATTTACAATCGTCAGTCCGAAGATTTTAGGAAACGTTACCAACAAAGTTGTCGAAGGCTTTAGTGCTTCGCAAATTTATGACCAAGTAGAAAGTAGTCTGCCAAAAGGCCAAACGATTCCAGACGGTACGACAGGTGCTGAGATTTACGGAAGTTTGAGCAAAGACCAACAGGCCA
>JBDTIG010000020.1:0-24024 GCA_039936495.1 Saccharimonas sp. (SeqCode) | reverse complement strand
TTCTTGTTATCTCATAATAGCACAAACGTTATAAAATGTCAAGAGCTTATCGATAGTCGAGGCAAAGGCTTCCCCGTTAAAGCATAACTTTTCGAACTTGGTGGATGGTTTTGGCTGGAGCGTGTTTGCTTTTCATCACCCTCGTGATCGTTTCTTGGATCTTGTCAGCTTTTTCGGTTTCACCGTTATGTCGGTAAACGTCGGCTAGCACGTTGTAGGCCTGAATCGATGGTTCAATCCGGATGGCATCTCTGAGAGCCTCGATAGCTTTCTTGGCGTTTCCTAACTTTTCCTGGACTTTGGCGTAGGCAATATGCCGTGAGGCGACGTCGTCTTCCATGCGAATTGCTTGCTCAAAGGCTAAGGCGGCTTTTTCGTAATGCTCGGTTTCATAATGGATTAACCCGACGTTATGAAGGCTGGAGGCATTCGGTTCGAGGCTTTGAGCTATTTCGAAGCATTCGATGGCGTCTTTATAGGCTTGTTGTTTGGCGTAGAGGATGCCTAGGCGGTTATAAGCGGTGGCGTTCTTCTCGTCGACGCGCAGGATAGTCAGGAGAGCTTTCTCGGCTCTGAGGTATTTGCGGTCTCTGAGAGATTCTTGAGCTATATCCCACAGTTTATCGAGTCTGCCCGACAGCAACTTCGGTAAATCTGCGACGGCTTCTTCGATAGTGAAGGGCCGCCAGATAGTCCAGGCACCAATGACGATAACAAGTAATAATCCAAGCATTTATACGCATATTATAACACGAGGAGACGAGAGAAATGACTGCTTGCAGGCATTTCCGAAACGACGAAGTGTTAAGCGCAGCTATAACTCCGAGGAGACGAGAGAAATGACTGCTTGCAGGCATTTCCGAAACGACGAAGTGTTAAGCGTCGTTATATTATGAAATTGAGCAAAGTCAGGCGGATGTTGGCGTTGAGCTCTAACTTATCGTAGATATAGAGCAGTTTTTGCAATTTATCATGCGTTTGTTTGTCGGGTTTCGATAAAAATGTCCGGTCGAGTATCTTTAGGGTTTGACCGATGAGAATTTTTGCACTGGTTCGATCGGAAAAGTACTTCGTAACCGTGGCAAGTTTAGCGTTACTAGATCCGCTGATCAGGTTGCGCGCGTCAGTCGTGATGGTGACGGTTTGTTCAAAGTAGGTGCGCGAGGTAGTTAGGCGAACAATCTCGGCCGGCAACCCTTCGGCGAGGAAGCGTAGCTGATCCCGTTCTCGACCAGTGGCGTCAGTGTTCGATCGGAGGAAGTCGATAGTCTGTTCAGTCGATAAGGGGCTTACTATGACGTGCTGGAGGCGTGAAGTGATAGTCGAGAGCAGTTTATCTGGTGCGTGGGCGGTTAGGATAAATTTGACCGATTGGTTGGGCTCTTCGAGCAATTTTAGGAAAGCATTCTGGGCAGATTCGTTCATGCGGTCGGCATTGTCGATAACAAAAACTTGCTCAGAGTTAGACTTGCCGCGAGTTAAAATCATTAAATTACGGATTTGGATGACCCGAATCTCACCTCCCCCCTCTGGTGAAGGCTCGTTGTCGCTAGAAGTCGGTGCGATTAGGCTAGCGAGATTATGCCCAGCGATAGATTTAGCGATGGTTGATAGGCCGACACCTGCCGGCCCTTTTAGTAAGACTGCTTGAGGTAATTGCGCGCGTAACTCAGCTATCTGGTGGTCGGTCGTTGAGCTGAGTAACGGGTTGTTCATTAGAGTTTTTCGTTTGGAAATTTAGCACTGAATTCGGCCGGAGTTGGTGCGACGAAAGTTTTCTGGCTGCCAGGCTTTGTCTCGATGATTAGTTTGGCGGCATGTAGGTATAGCCGATCAGCGTGGCTAGGCTTGTTGTAGAAACGATCACCGAGAATAGGAGCGCCGATATGGGCTAGGTGGACGCGCAATTGGTGTGTCCGACCAGTCTTCGGCGCAAGCGATATCAGGGTGTGGTATGAGTCAGACGCTAACACTTCGTAATCGGTCACAGCGTCCTTACCCTTAGTGTCGACCCGAAATCTACTTGGTTCTGACGGATTACGTCCGATTGGTATATCGATGCGAGCTTGAGGTATCTTCGGACTTGATCCGGTGATAGCTAGGTAGGTCTTTGTGACCTTACGCTCCGAAAATTGTTTAGTTAGCAGCTCATAGGCCTCCGGTGTACGGGCACCAATCATAACGCCAGATGTATCGCGGTCGAGCCGATGGACGATGCCAGGGCGGTCAGAGTCAAGACTAACTGTCGTGTAAGGCCGGAAGAAATCAGCTACGGTGAATTCATTGACGATACCACCCTTGGCATGGACCAAGACGCCAGCTGGTTTATCGATCACGATAACGTCGTCGTCGATATAGATGATAGGTAGTTTTAATTCTTTTCTGCCTGATAGGTCTGGCGCTTCAATGGCGATGTCGTCAGTATCATGAATTAATTGCTTCGAAGCGGTGGCGACAACGCCATTGACCGATATATGGCCAGCTAGGACGTGTTGCTGCCAAGTATTACGGCTGGTGTCGGGATAACGCTCTGACAGTACGATGTCGAGGCGCTTCTTTTGCTCTTTGAAGCGCGCTAAGTAGATTTCCTTGCCTTTATAGGCCAAGCTGTGGGTATAGACGGTGCTGGTTGGGTTAATTAGGACGTCGATTGGTGTATCTATCCCAGATGTTGCAATTTGCGTACGGATATAAGCTAAGTCATCATCTGCGTCACCATCGAGCAAAATTGCGTAGCGTTTATAGTTAAACCTCAGTTGAAATAATTGGTTTGTCAGTAGTGGGTTTGTTTCGACTGTTTGATCGATGAGACGTGCTGAATCGTCATCTGTCGCCTCATTGTAGGCACGAAGGATAGTTAGGAGGTTAATCTTTGATAATTTCATTTTTGGAGCCGATCTATCGTCTTAGGCCGATGGCTTTTTGCACTTGGTATAATGTTTGGTTAGCCGTTTGAGAAACAGCTTGCTCGCTTGCTTCGAGCTTGGCGACGACAACGGAGTCGTCGACACTAGCTAATTTGGCTTGGAAGTTAGTTAGAAAGGCAGCCATCTCGTCGGCTACTACCTTCTTGAAATCGCCGTAGCGATTAGTGCCCTTGAACTCTACTTCTACTTCTGCCGGAGTGATGTCGCGTAGCAGCCCCAGGATATCGATTAGATTGGCGAGGCCTGGCTGATTAACTTTGTCGTAGTTTAGGTTAGCGAGGCTATCGGTTGTAGCGCCGAGGACTTTTTTGTGAGCGATTTCAGGCATATCGGTCAAGAAAATTACACCTTTACCACCTTCGTCAGATTTACTCATCTTTTTGTCAGGATTGATTAAATCTTTAATGCGTAGACCTTGCTCTCTGCCGAAGAACTTGTGTTGGTCTTTGACAGGCTGTGGAATCACAAATAGATCACCGAAGCGATTGTTCATACGCTCGGCGATATCGCGGGTGAATTCGAGGTGCTGTGATTGATCGTCCCCAACTGGTACGTATGTTGCACCGTAAAGTAAGATATCGGCTGCCATCAGAATCGGGTAATTGAATAGGCCGACGCTGGTACGGTCTTCGCCGACTGAGCTAGATTTATCCTTAAACTGTGTCATGCGGTTCATCTCGCCAAAACCGGTGAAGCAATCCAATATCCAAGTCAGCTCGCTGTGAGCGGGGATATAGCTTTGGCGATACATATAAATCGAATCGTTGTCGAGAGGCAGTCCGGCGGCCGCGTAGATACGAGCATTGTTCATGATACTCTCGTACAGCTGGCTATGATCAATCGGCGTAGTGATGCTATGCAGGTCGGGAATGAACATGTTGATTTGATAGTCATCGGCATGGATTTTTGCCATGTCGATAATCGGCAAGATACTGCCAAAGTAATTACCAATCGTCAGGTCGTTGTTGGCGCGGATGCCAGTTAGAATTGTTGGTTTTCCCATATAATATAGTATACCTTACCTTTGTCGACTAGTCACACTAATAACGCCCCTACAATGAGGGGCGTTATTAGGTTTGTTCCGAAACGGTTAGCGTTTCGAGTATTGTTCGCGTTTACGAGCTGAACGTAAACCGTATTTCTTGCGCTCTTTTTCGCGTGGATCGCGGCGTAGGAGCTCAGCTTTTTTGAGCGTACCGCGTAAGTCTGGTGCACCAACGATTATCGCTTTAGCAATAGCCATTTTAATAGCATCGACTTGTCCGCTAATACCACCACCTCTGACGAGTATGCTAACATCAAATTCTTTTTGCTTACCGGCGACGGCTAGCGGGTCGGTTACTTCAGCAAGAAGTGTTTTATTGTCAGCTAGATAGTCACTAGCAGATTTTCCATTGATAGTAATAGTACCTTTACCTTTAGTCAGGCGAGCTCGAGCAGTAGCGCTTTTGCGTCGACCTAGGCCGTAGTCGTATCTCTTAGTCTCGACCATGTTATTTTACCTCGACTTTCTCGGGTTTCTGAGCGGTGTGGTCGTGCTCGGGTCCGGCAAAGACTCGTAGACGGCTCATCCTGCCAGCCGATAACTTATTTTTAGGCAGCATGCCCTTGACGGCAGCTTCGATGATGCGCTCTGGGTGGCTTTCGCGAACATCTTTTAGTGTTGAGCCTTTGATGCCACCAGGAAATCCACTATGCCTATAGTAGATTTTGCTAATTTCTTTCTCACCAGTAACAGCAACCTCTTTGGCGTTGATAACAATGACGTAATCACCACCATCAACGTGGGCTGTGTAGGTTGGTTTGTATTTACCAATAAGGTATTTAGCAACTTGGGTCGAAACTCGGCCTAGTGTAGCTTCCTTGGCGTCAATTAGGATCCAACGCCTAGTCACGTCAGCTGGTTTCTGGCTGAAGGTTTTAAATAGAGAAGTCATTATTTGGTCTCCATAACTTTAGCGGTGGCTGGCTTTAACTCGTCGACAAATTCGACTGTAGCCATTTGAGCACCGTCACCGACACGTAGTCGTGAACGACTGACGCGAATGTGACCACTAGTGCGACCAGTTAGTTGCGGCGCGATGTGGTCGACTAGCTTCGAGCTAGCGAATTGCGTCGACAAACCAGCTATAACTTGTCGGCGGTTTGCCAAGTCGCCGCGCTTAGCTTTGGTGATTAATTTTTCTATATAGCGGACTAGTTCTTTGGCTTTTGGCAAAGTAGTCTCGATGTGCTCTTGGAGCACGAGACTAGTTGCGAGACCCTTGATCAGCGCACGGCGTTGATCACGTTCTCGGCCTAGTTTACGTCCTTTGTATCCATGTCTATGCATATCTAGAGCTCCAGTTCCGTCAACTTATCTTTGACCTCGTCGAGTGCCTTTGAGCCGAAGCCCTTTAGTTCTCGTAGATCTTGGTCGCTTAAAGTGACTAAATCATGGACGGTGTGGATATCATTATTGATCAGCGCGTTTGCGGTTCGAGCACTAAGCCCCAATTCTTCAATTGGTGTGTTTAGCTGACCAGAATCGTCGACTTCTTCGGTGCCAAGTGCTGGGGCCGCCTCAACGATTGTTGATCCGGCAAGAGCTGTGTATTGGTTAACCAAAATAGCTGCAGCTTCTTCGAACGCGTCACGTGGCGTCAATGTGCCGTCAGTTTCGATGGTAAGTTCGAGCTTGTCCAGGTTAGTTTCTTGACCGACGCGAGTCGCCTCGACCTTGAAACGAGTACGTGTGACTGGGCTGAACATGGCATCGATAGCAATCATGTCACTGTGAAGTCGATTTTTCGATGACTCCTCAATTGTTTGATAGCCACGACCAGCTTCGACGACTAAGTCGATCAAAACTGTTGCTTTAGGATCATCGATTGTGCAGATGATGTGATCGGGGTTTAGTACCTCAACATCAGCTGTAGTCTTGATGTCAGCTCCTGTAACGTCACCAGCACCTTTTTTCTCGATGCGCAGTTCGACTGGCTCGTCGCTCTCGACTCTCAGGCTGATGCCTTTCAAGTTTAGAGTGATATCGACGATGTCCTCTTGAACGCCAGGGACAGTTGTAAATTCGTGGGTAGCTCCTTCAATGCGGAAAGCAACGATGGCACCACCACGAATACTTGATAGTAGGACTCGGCGTAAGCTGTTGCCCAGCGTGTTTCCGTAGCCAGCGTGTAGCGGCTCGATGACAAATGTTGAGCTGTTGGCGCCAGTGTCGATGACCTGTGCAAGAGCTGGGTTGTGAATTATTTTAGACATATATTTAAATCTCCTTACCCTTTTTAGCGTGAGTAGTACTCAACGATTAACTGCTCATTAATATCTGCCTCTGCCTCATTACGAGCTGGCAATCCGGTGATTTCAATCTTTAACTTATTGATATCACCTTTTAGCCAACTTAGAGGAGCCTGGACGGTGTTCGCGTGAATATCTTTGATAGTCGAGAAATATCCAGACTTGGTGCTTTTTGGTCGGACAGTTAGGACGTCGCCAGCTTTCAATCGAATCGATGGTATATCGATGCGGCGGTCATTCAGTAGAAAGTGGCCGTGGCTGACGAGCTGTCTAGCGCCACGACGGCTAGTCGCGAAACCAGCACGATAGACGGCGTTATCAACCCGTAGCTCTAGGAGCTGCAGTAGGTTTTCGCCAGGTAGACCAGCTTTGCGGGTCGCTTCATCCATTAATCGAGAGAATTGGCGCTCAAGTAAGCCGTAGAATCGGCGAACCTTTTGCTTCTCGCGTAACTGGATAGAATACTGGCTTGGTTTACCGCGACGGCCTTGGCCGTGTTGACCAGGAATACTGCTCTTACGAGCCATAATCTTGTATGCTTTGGGATGCAAAGCAACACCCTCGCGGCGGCTTTGTTTGACAATTGGAGATCGATCTCGTGCCATGGACTAGACCCTCCTTGCTTTCTTTGGACGAACTCCGCCATGGGGAACGCCAGTTACGTCTTTGATGCCGTTTACGACAATGTCGAAGTTCTGTAATGCCCGAATTGCAGCATCACGCCCTAGGCCAACGCCCTTGACGAAAACGTCAACTCCGGATAAGCCGTAGTTAGATCGAGCAGCTTCAGCCGCTTTTTCAGTCGCAATCTGGGCAGCGTAAGCCGTTCCCTTTTTGCTACCACGAAAGCCACAGGCTCCAGCTGAGCTGGCTGTGAGTACATTGCCCTTGCCGTCAGAGAAGCTGATAATCGTGTTATTGAAAGTCGCTTGGATGTGCAATTGACCGGTCGGGACTGATCGGCGTTGCTTCTTCTTTGCTGAAGTTGTCTTTGCTGTTTTTGCTTCTGCCATATTAGTCCTTTCCTAAGTTTTACTTGCTGATTTAGGCTGTGTGCCACCGACAGCAACTGACTTACCTTTACGAGTTCGTGCATTCGTACGGGTTCGTTGACCTCTAGTTGGTAAACCAGCCTTATGTCGTAAACCGCGGTAAGCGTTAATGTCTTTCAGACGTTTGATATTATTTGTTACGAGACGTTGGAGATCGCCTTCAACGATAAAACCGGAATCGATTGTATCGCGTAGACGTTGTTCTTCAGTCTCGGTGAGATTTTTCACCCGAGTGGTCGGCTCGATCTTGGCCGCCGCAAGGATGTCTCGTGCAAATTTCGGACCGATACCATATATATAGGTAAGAGCGATCTGAACTTGCTTGTCTTGGGGGATTACTACCCCAGAGATTCGAGCCATGCTTAACCCTGCCTTTGCTTATTCTTAGGTTTTTTCTTGTTGATGACGCGGAGACGACCTTTACGTCGAACCAGCTGATCATCTGGACTGATTTTTTTTACACTCGCACGAACTTTCATGAGCGTTGAAACCCTTTCCAGGAAAAACCTGCTATTTAATAAAAAGCTGTTTTGTTTAAAAAAGCTTTTTTAGTTATTAATCTCGTGCGCGGAAAACGATTCTTCCCTTAGTAAGATCATAAGGGGTCAACTCGACTTCCACGGTATCACCCGGTACCAGACGTATGTAATGCTTGCGCATTTTGCCGCTGATATGAGCGATTATACTTAGGCCATTCTCCAGTTCGACTTTAAATTGAGTATTAGGCAGTGCTTCCACTACCTTACCTTTTAATTTAATAACTTCCTTTTGACTCGCCATAGATAACAGTAGTTGATTATACAGTAAAGCTGCTCCTCGTGCAAGCGATTTTAGAAATATCGTAACAAGTTTCTGCTACGACTCATATTATGTTTTATATTGTATCGAAAAAACGTGACTGGTCAAGCCCAAATTGGAGGGGCTTGACCCAAGGTATCAGTCGTAATCGTCGTAAGTGACCATCAGAGCGCGTGAATTGACCTGACGTAGCGTCTCGAGACCCACGGCGACAACAATCAAGAGCCCAGTACCACCAATCGATATATTGGTCGAACTGATGCCGAATTGAGCAAATATGTAATCGGCTACGAATGGTAGGACGGCAATGACGCCTAGAGCGAGTGACCCGAACAAGACAAGGCGGTTCATCGTGCGCGACAGA
Organism: Saccharimonas sp. (SeqCode); assembly: GCA_039936495.1. Taxonomy (GTDB): domain Bacteria; phylum Patescibacteriota; class Saccharimonadia; order Saccharimonadales; family Saccharimonadaceae; genus Saccharimonas. The sequence goes on along the minus strand of JBDTIG010000020.1, from coordinate 15,589 downwards.
TACTTTTCGGTGCGGATACCAGGCCGGATACCTTCGATGAAACCACCTTGTTTTTGCAGGTTCTCAGCTATCTCGTTAGTGTTAAAGACCACTCCCGTATAGAAGTAAGTAAAGACCACAACTAGGAAGAAGTACGTTAACGGGTAAATTAGCATCGCCCAATCATTGCCGACGTAATTCGCGGCCGTCGGTGACTGGAACCACTTAATCAGGTTGTCTGCGAGAGCGATGTCGCCGTGAGGCATAACTTTTATCACCTGGCCGATAAAGGCTGGTAAGCTCAAGAAGGCAACGGCAAAGATAACTGGGATCACACCAGCTGCGATTAAGCGCATCGGCAAGATACTTTTGATTCCGCCGTAGCTCGTGTTGCCACCGACTCGCTTAGCGTAGTTAATGGTAACTATACGCTGCGCCTCGTTGATCTTCACGAGGAAGTACAACACAATCAGGCCCGGTATTAAGATAGCTAATATCACCCAGAAGGTCGTCGGGTTAACTGGTAGGTTGAACCAACCAAAGACGCTTAAGGCCCCTGATGATGTGTCGAACAGCGAACTAGTTAGGCTACCAAATGTCTTTGGTAGCTGGCTGACGATACCAGCGAAGATAACGAGTGAGATGCCATTACCTATGCCCTGCTCGGTGACGAGCTCGCCAAGCCACATCAGCAGCACTGCACCGGCGGTTAGCGCCGTGACTGACATTACCCATTCCATAGGTGACATCGCGACTGAACCAGTCGAAGCACCAGCCAGAACCGATTGCTGGAGGATATAGACAAAGGCAATTGACTGGACGATAGCAAGCGGAACAGTGATAACACGTGTCCACTGGTTAATTTTTCGTCGGCCGCTTTCGCCGTCTTTATGTAATTCTTCTATCTTCGGGATGGCTTTAGTTAATAGCTGCGTGATGATGCTTGCTGTAATGAATGGCCCGAGTCCTACTAAGATTATACTTATCTGTTCGAGTGCACCACCGCTCATCAAGTTCAAGAAACCACCAAAGCTACTGCTATTTACGAGGCTTTCGATGATAGATTTGAGTTGAGTCGGGCTCGATAGCGGGATCGGTATATGAGCTAGCAATCGGAATGCTACGAGCAAACCAAAAACTATCCCCAATCGCTTCTGCATATCGCGGTTTTTCAGAGAACGTAAAATTGTACGCCAGTTCATCATAGTAGGTCGGAAGTCCCCTCCACGTTTATAGTCAGTTAATTCTGTATTATTGTATCACAGATTGAAGCAGTTTTTGAGAGCTTCAATCTGTGGGGTGGCTATTTCTTCTCGGTTGCTTCGGCAGCTTCAGCTGCTTTCGCAGATTTTTGAAGTGGTGTAGACACTTTTTCAAATGACCCGCCAGCTTTTTTGATAGCTTCGATGACAGACTTTGAAGCACCTTGAGTTTTGAGATTCAATTTGCTGGAAAGCTCACCGCGAGCGATCACCTTTACCTGATGAAAAGGAGTTGCAATCAGACCAGCTTCAAATAGATTTAAGTTGTCTACTGAACCTTTTAGTTCATTCAGCCTATCAAGATAGACGACTTGAGCAGGGGTGCGCATGCTTTTGAACCCACGTCCCTTCGGAATCGAAGTAACAAGTGAGTTTTGGCCACCCTGAAAGGTTGATCGGAGTTTTTTACCAGTTCGTGCGCCCTGGCCTTTAGTACCACGGCCAGCGGTTTTACCGCCACCAGCTGAAATGCCGCGACCTACACGCTTCTTGTTCTTGGTAGGATTGGTTCGCAGTTCATTATACTTCATCTTTTTTCTCCTCGATCACTTCGTCCGTCTCTTTTGGCTTTGCAACCGGTCGAGCATTTACCCATTTGTTCTTTGGAACTAGACTGGATAAGGCTTCGATAGTTGCGTATGCAATGTTGACTTTATTGGTGCTACCTAAGCTTTTCGACAATAGGTTGCGGATGCCAGTCACACTGATGACAGATCGAACGACGCCGCCAGCGATGATTCCAGTACCAGGCGCAGCTGGTTTGATCAGTACGCGTGCACCAGAGACCTTAACTTCAGAATCGTGTGGGATTGTCTCTTTGCTTAGTGGAATCGTAATCAAATGTTTTTTAGCAGCATCAGTAGCTTTGGCTATAGCAGATTGAACGTCTGCTCCCTTAGCGACACCGACACCAACTTTGTTTTTACGATTACCAACGACGACCAAGGCTTTGAAGCGGAAGCGTCGGCCACCTTTAACGACACGTGCAACACGGTCGATGTTGATAACAACTTCTTCGAATTCCTTTGGTGCCTCATCGGCACGGTTACGTCGGTCATCGCGACGTCCACCTCGTCCAGGACGACTTGTTCGTGCGTCCTGAGGCGTAGCATGTGCAGCAGCTGTATTGTCTGCCATAACTAAAACTCCAATCCTTCTTTACGTGCAGCATCAGCGAGCGTGTGCAGCCGGCCAGCGTACTGGTAGCCATTACGGTCGAAGACGACTGCGGTTATTTTAGCTTTCTGAGCCTTTTTGGCGATTTCGGTGCCAATTAGGGCGCATTTCTCGGTCATTGTGCCAGTGGCCTTCTTGCCAACGGTGGTGGCACTGACGATAGTATCGCCTTTGTCATCGTCTATGACTTGAGCCGAGACGTGGGTGTTACTTATCGTAACTGTTAGCCGTGGACGCGCTGCTGTACCGTGAATCTTTGATCGGACACGTGCTTTGCGGAGACTTCGGTTGAGTAATTTATGTGCGAGAGAATTTGCCATTATTTTTTACCCGTCTTTCCTGCTTTACGTAAGATTTGCTCACCTAGATACATAATTCCTTTACCCTTGTATGGTTCAGGCTTTTTCAGAGCTCTGATTTCAGCAGCAACTTGACCAACTTTTTGCTTGTTGATACCGCTAACGATGATAATCATTTTTTCGTTTGATACGCTGACGTCGTCAAAGGCTTTGTATTTAACCTCATGGCTGAAGCCTAGGCTCATCGTCAGTTCGTTGTTGCTCGAAGCAACCCTGAAACCAACACCCTTAACTTCGAGGCGTTTTTCATAACCAGTCGTAACACCGATCACCATATTGTTGACTAGCGTGCGCATCAGCCCATGATGTGAGCGAGCTTCCTTGCTATCATCTACTGGTGAGACGCAAAATTGTCCATCCTCTATTTTGACAGTGACGGCTGGAACGATAAATTGCTGTAGCTTGCCCTTAGGGCCTTCTACAGTGACATTCTCGTTGTCTACCGTGATTGTCACGCCTGCTGGGATGTCGACAGGCAGTTTTCCGATTCGACTTAAACTCATTTCTTACCTTTCATTAATTTGTCTTATGATGCATCTAGCTTTGGACTCAGGAGCTGGCTTAGTAAACCTTTAGGAGAACTTCACCGCCTAGCTTTTGTTTATAAGCTTCGTAACCCGAAATGACACCCTTGCTGGTCGAAACCAGGACGATGCCTCGGCCTTGTTTGATGCGTGGAATGTCATCGGCGCCGACGTAAACACGTCGACCTGGCCGTGAAACACGGGAGATTTCGGTGATAACACAAGCTTCACCTGGGTTTGCGATTGTTACGACGAGTGTGCCGCGAGGCTTGCCGTCTTCAAGCGTGACCTTTTTGAGGTACTTATTCTTGACTAGCTGCTCGGCAACAACTTGCTTGATCTTGCTAGCAGGAACTCTGATTTCAGTTTTGCCAACCATGGCTGCGTTACGAATACGCGTTAGGAGGTCGGCGATTGGATCTGTAGATTGTAGACTCATAATATATATCCTCCTTTCCTACCAACTACTCTTAGTAATGCCGGGAATTTCTCCCTTAACTGCTTTTTCACGAAAGTTTAGACGTGATAGGCCGAATCTGCGCATGAATCCGCGTGGACGGCCATCTAATGCATCTCGATTTTTCCACCTGGTCGGGCTTGAGTTTCGAGGTAGCTTTTGTAAACCTTCGAGGTCGCCCATTTCCTTTAGGTTGGCGCGTTTTTCAGCAAACTTTAGAATCATTTTCTTACGCTTTAGGTCGCGTGCTATCATAGATTTCTTAGCCATTATTTAGCCTCCTTTTCAAACGGTAGTCCGAATTTTTCAAGTAGAGCACGACTATAAACTTTGTCGCCATGTTTAATTGCAAAAGTTACTTGCATACCATGGACGATTTGAGTTTCTTCGAAAGTTAGCTCTGGAAAAATACTTTGATCGGTCAAGCCAAGATTGTAATTGCCGCCTTTATCAAATTTCACACCGACACCGTGAAAATCACGGACACGTGGTAGAGCGACGTTGACAAAACGGTCGAGGAATTCGTACATTCTAATGCCACGTAAAGTTACGCTGATGCCAACTGGCGCACCCATGCCGGCACGAATCTTAAATGTTGCAATTGATTTCTTAGCTAGTCGGGCGACAGGTGCTTGGCCGGTAATTCGCGTTAATGTATTTTTGACTGCCTCTAGAACGCGCTTATCGTCTTTTGCCTTACCTGTTCCAACACTAACGACTATCTTCTCTAGAACAGGGACCTGATTGATGTTCTTGAGTTTGAGTTCGGTCTGCAGTTCCTTTTTGTACGTATTGTCAAACAAGGCTTTTAGACGAGGAGCCGTAGTCGCGGTAGATTTAACCATTACTTGACCTCCTTATTATTTAATTGACGGGCAACTCTAATCTTGGTTCCATCAGCCTGCTTAGCAAAGCCTATGCGGCTAATTTTGCCAGACTTTTGGTCAGCAATCAGAGCAATTTTGTGCAGTAGAGTCGGTGCGTGTACTTCTTTAGTACCGCCCCGAGGGTTCAACTGGGTTGGACGAATGTGACGAGTCTTCAGGCCAACGCCTTCTACTAGTACGCCAGTTTTAGTGACAGACAAAACTTTTCCGGTTGTACCCTTATCTTTGCCTGAGATAATCTTGACGATATCGTCTTTTTTAATTCGATTAGCCATTTTAGAGTACCTCCGGTGCTAAGCTGATGATCTTGGAGTATCCAAGGTCACGCAACTCGCGCGGGACGGGCCCGAAAACGCGAGTCGCTTTAGGTGTTTTGTCGTCATTGATGATAACGGCAGCATTGTCATCAAAACAAATAGTGCTACCGTCTTTGCGACGGATTTGATTCCGAGTGCGTACGATGACAGCCTTGACGATCGATTTCTTTTTGACGTTACCGGTTGGGTTAGCGTCTTTTACGCTAGCAACGATAGTATCACCAACGTGAGCGTATCGTCGTCTAGTACCACCAAGCACGCGGATGCAAAGTATTTCTTTGGCACCGCTATTGTCAGTTACTCGTAGGCGAGTTTCTTGCTGGATCATACTATTTCTCTGCCTCCTCGGTCTCGCTCATCATTTCGATGTGACCGGCTGAAAGCTTTTCGATGCGGACTAGACTAAAAGTCTTGCGCTTCGAAATTGGGCGCACTTCTGAAACTGTCACCAAGTCACCGATGTGCGCTTCGTTCTTCTCGTCGTGCGCAATATATTTGCGATTGACGGTATATTGTTTCTTATAGATAGGGTGAGTCTCTCGGGACGTAACAGTGACAGTAATTGTCTTATCTGCTGCGTCGGAGGTAACTCGACCGTATAGTGTCTTTGCCATACTATTTCCTCTTCTTTCCTAGTGGTTGGTTTCCAGCACGGATGCTAGTGTGAAGCCTAGCGATCTCTTTGCGGATCGTACCGAGCGTATGTGGATTTACTAATTCACCAGCTCGATGAGATGTTTTAGCTGTTAATTGGTCAGCTAGCTTGGTAGCTAAGTCCTTTTGTAATTCAGCTAAGCTTTTAATTTCAGTTGCTTGCTTAACGATCTTTTTGGTTGGTTTCTTGGTAGTTGCCATATTAGATTTCCTCTCTCTTCACGAACCTAGTCCGAACCGGTAATTTATGTCCAGCTAAGCGCATTGCTTCACGCGCAGTTTCCTCTGTGACACCCTTCATTTCGAAAAGTACAGTACCGTTTTTAACTTTAGCGGCGTAGAACTCTGGGTTACCTTTACCGCCACCCATCTTGAGGCCAAGCGCTTTCCTGGTAACTGGTGTGTGTGGGAAGATACGTATCCAGATTTTTCCACCACGTTTAACGTAGCGTGTCATTGCTTGGCGGGCTGATTCGATTTGACGGCTAGTGATACGCTCGTTGGTCAAGCTTTGTAGACCGAAATCGCCGAAGGCAACGAAGTTTCCACGCGTGGCGTTACCGGTATTTTTACCGATACGTACTTTACGATGCGGGACTTTCTTTGGCAGTAACATTACGCGTCGCTCCTTTCGCCTTTGTAGACCCAAACTTTAACACCGATAATTCCCGTACCGTTTGGTCCTTGAGCACGGGCAGAATGAAAGTCAATGTCAGCACGCAAAGTGTGAAGTGGGACTGATCCTTCGATAGTCTTCTCGCTGCGGCTCATCTCGGCGCCGTTCAAGCGTCCAGCAACCTGGACTCTGATACCTTTAGCACCAGCAGCCATAGTGTTCTGGACGGACATTTTGACGGCACGACGGAAATTAGCGCGCCTTTCAAGTTGGCGAGCAATATTCTCAGCAACTAGCTTGGCGCTAAGCTCAGGACGACGTACTTCTTCAACGTTGATGCGAACTGGTAAGCTAGCAAGTTTTTCAACGTCCTGTTTCAAGCTAGTAATACCAGCTCCGCCTCGTCCAATAACAACACCGGCTTTAGCAGTGAAGATATCGACTGTGATTAAGTTAGCACTCCGCTCAATATCGATTTTGGCGATAGTTGGGCGTGAAGCGAATCTTTTCTCAATTAGTTCGCGTATTCTAATGTCTTCCTCTAGCCACTTAGCAAAATCTCTTTTGTTAGCGAACCAGCGCGAACTCCAGTTCTTGTGGACTTGAAGTCGGAAGCTAATTGGGTTTACTTTCTGTCCCATAATTACTTCTCCTCTTCCTTTGGCGATTTGTCGTCGCTTTTCTTAATTGCGCGTTTGATGAGCTTCTCGAGACCACTAACTTCAATCAGTATGTGGGTAGATTTCTTAGCAAATGGCAAAGCACGACCGCGTGAAGCTGGCCTTGAGCGCTTTAGGCGTGGTCCGGCTGTAACGCTGATGGTACTTATTTTGAGGGTTTTTGAGTCTAGACCATGGTTGTTAGTCGCATTCGCAGCGGCTGACTGGATGGCCTTTTTGACAGCGATCGCAGCGCGGCGTGGCGTGTGTTCGAGGATGACCATTGCGTCAGCAACGGTACGGTTTCGGACAAGTCCAGCAACGATGCTGATTTTGCGTGGCGCTTGATCAACGCCCTTGATGTTGGCGCGAACGGTATAAGTAGTAGGCTCAGCCATTATTTCTTCGCCTTTCCACCGTGCTTACGGAATTTCCTAGTTGGGCTAAACTCACCGAGCTTATGCCCGACCATGTTTTCCGAAACCAATACGGGTATATGCATTCGGCCATTATGGACAGCGATAGTTTTACCAACCATTTCTGGTGTGATTGAGCTAGCACGAGCCCAAGTCTTGATGACTGTACGATCGTCAATGCTGAGTTTAGCAACTTTCGCAGCTAGCTTGACGTCAACGTATGGTCCTTTTTTAAGTGAACGACTCATAGTTACCTCTTCCTCTTAGCTTCATGACGACTGCGGACAATCATCTTACTGGTAGATTTACGTTTCCGGGTACGGTAGCCAAGTGTTAATTGGCCCCAAGGTGTACGCGGCGCTTTGCCGGTACCGTGACGTCCACCATCACCGCCACCGTGAGGGTGATCAGCTGCGTTCATAGCCACACCACGAACGCCAGGACGAATACCTTTACGGCGATTACGTCCAGCTGAACCGATTTTGATGTTCTGGTGTTGAACGTTGCCGACAACACCTAGGTTAGCTTGGCAGTCGAGGCGGAACTTGCGGACTTCGCCGCTTGGCATACGAACCATAGCGTAGCCGTCTTCTTTAGCCATCAGCTGAGCTTTTGTACCAGCTGAACGGACCATCTGAGCGCCTTTACCAGGATTAATCTCGATACCGTAGATTTGTGAACCTATCGGAATGTTTGATAGAGGTAATCGGTTTGATGATTCGACTGGAGCCTCTGCACCAACTTTAATGATTTTGCCTTTGACCATCTGGGTGTCAGCTAGGATGTAATGGTATAAACCATGCTGGTCCTTGACGCGAGCGATACGAGCTGAACGGTTTGGGTCGTACTCAATTTCTTCAATTGTCAAAACCAATCCATCGGCGAGGCTGTAATTCATCAGTCGGTAGTGACGCTTAACGCCACCACCGCGATGACGCACAGTAATGCGTCCAGTATTATTGCGACCGGCATTTTGTTTCTTGCTTTTGATCAGGCTCTTTAGTGGCTTACGAGTTGTAATATCACTTAAGTCTTGGCTGGTCATGCCACGGCGAGCAGGAGTAGTTGGGTTATATTGCTTGATTGGCATTATTTCTTCTCCTCTTTCTTCTCTACCTTCTTAGCCTTTTTCTCGGCTTTTTTGTCGGCTTTGGTTTCTTCGGTATCAAAGACTTTGATCTTGCCTTCACTAAGCGTTACATAGGCACGCTTCGAATCTTTTCGATGTGTAGTGCCGGGGAAGCTTCGCTTGCCTCGTGAGAAGCGAATCGATTTACCCTTTTGGATCAAAGTTGTTACATTCGATACTTTAGTTTTATCAAACTGGCTCTCGACAGCTTGGCGGATTTCTTGCTTATTTACGTCTAGTGGCACGTCGAACACGTAAGTGTTCTGAGCGGTAACTAGACGGTAAGCTTTTTCGGTAGCTCGAGGTGTGACGATAATGAGTTTCATTATGCTTTTCCTCCAAGCCATGACTCGACAACCTTCAACGCACTAGGTGTGATGATGATTTTGTCGGCGTTAAGAATGTAATAAACACTTAAATAGTTAGCTCTAACCAATAGGACACTTGATAGGTTGTTGGTTGAGCGTAGGATCTCGGGAGTTTTCTCATCGACAACGAGCAGCACTTTAGCTCGAGAGTCGAATCCTTTGTTGACTAGCAATTTGGCACCGTCCTTAGTTTTGCCTGTCAGATTGATGTCTGAGACGATAATCTTGTCTGCCTGTGAGGCAAGCGTCAAAGCTTGGCGCACAGCAACTAATTTCGATGTTTTCGATAGTTTCTTTTTATAATTCTCGTTGCCGCTAGGCCCGAAAACGATACCACCATGCCGCCAGATAGGGTTACGAGATGATCCGAAACGAGCTCGGCCAGTACCTTTCTGTTTCCATGGTTTTTTACCACCGCCACTGACTTCACCACGTGTTTTGGTGGTCGCACTAGCTTTTCTAGAATTCGCGAGAAATGAGTCATAAGCTAACTTTAGTAGCTCGTGGTTTGACACATTGACTGCGAAGATGTCTTTTGGCAGGGTAGCTTTTGCTGGCGTTGTTGATTCAGCCATTACTTAGCTCCTCCTAATATGATTAATCCGCGCTTGGGGCCTGGAACAGCACCTTTGACACCGATAAGGTTGTCGGCAGTTGATATGTAGGCGACATGTAGGTTCTTAACAGTCACCTGTTCGCCACCCATACGGCCTGCCATACGCTTACCCTTGAACACTTTTTGTGGGTACATGCTGCCGATTGAACCGACTTTGCGAGTGTTACCCTTCCCACCGTGCGTTTTACGCTGACGTTGGAAGTTGTGACGCTTAATAGCGCCCGCCCAACCTTTACCTTTGCTGATGCCTGTAGCGTCGACGACGTCACCGAGAGTAAACTCGCTAACATCCCAATTGTCGCCTACTTTGATTTCGCCGATGTCATCTATACGGAACTCTCTGATTTCCTTCGGAGTCACGTTTGCAGATTTGACATGGCCTAGCTCAGCCTTGCTCAGGTTCTTACCCTTACCATATGCCACTTGAACTGCGTTATACCCATCGATTTCGATGGATTTTACCTGAGTCACAGTCACAGGGCCAGCCTGGATTAACGTTACAGGTGTTGTAACGCCATCTTGGCTAATGATTTGGGTCATACCAATTTTGGTACCGAGAAGTGCTTTCATTGCCCTCTTGCTCCCATTTAAAATCCTCAGTGGCCAGCAGTTTCCGAAGGACTTGCTAATTCACCGAGATTAAGTTGTTATTACGTAATAAGATACAAGAGCTATGTTAGCATAATGTAGTACGTAAAGTCAATAGGTAGAGATGTAAAACCTATAAATACTTTGAAAAATCTAAATTAGCGAGCCTAGACCTCGAAAATATAGCTAAATAACTATTCCAGCTGGAATAAAATAACTTACAATAGTGACGACTACTAGGAGCGCGTACATGATTTTACGGTTAAACTGGTACTTCTCGAATTGGCTAACTAAAATAAGCCCGACTAATAGTCCGATAGGTATGCCGCCTAGCGGGAAAGACCCGATCGTAACGGGTGCGGCGAATTTTATCCAAATTGTGCCTAGTACTATACAAAGTACCATTTTAAGGAGGTATGCTCCGTCGCTCTCGTGGATGTTCTCATAACTGCGACGGCTAAATATTCGGTTGCGAGCGTAAGTGCGTGTTTTTTTGTTTTTTATGTTTGAAACCATATCGGCCTTAGTATAACATAAGCGTATTGCACTTTTCAGGTTTGTGTAAGATAATGGACTAAACGTAAGTAATTTCAAGAGGAGTTTGAGATCATGGCAACAGCCAAAAAACGAACCACCACTAAGCCGGCTTCGTCTAAGAAGAAGCCTAGTACAAGATCAGCTAGCACGACCAAGCGAGTGGTATCGCGAAAACCATCGACTCGCGCACGTGCGGTGGCGGCCGTAAAGCGAGTAAGGAAAACATCAGCTAAGCGTAGTAGCTCCACTAAATCCTTCCATCGAGCAGCCCCAGATCGTCCATTCTTCTCGCTACAGCCAAATATACAAACAGTTTACTGGATTATCTTGGCTGTCCCAGTGATTGCGCTTGGGCTGTGGGTGTCGAACATTAGCATGCAGGTTCAGAGTCTTTATGACCAGATTGACGCTGCAAATGCAGCTTCAAGCGTCATGAGTATACCTAAGCACGTCGATACACCAGTAGAAAAATAACCTAACCAAGGTTATGACTAATAATTAAAAACATCTCGTTAGCGAGATGTTTTTAATTTAATCCTGAGCAATAGCTATAACTGGCGTCTACATTCTTATTTCAGCATCCACGCCGGCGGGGAGGCTGAGATTCTGTAGGTTGTCGATAGTTTTTGGCGTTGCACCAGTGATATCTATCAATCGTTTGTGGACGCGCATCTCAAAAGCTTCTCCACCCATCTTGTAGACGTGTGGGCTCTTGACGACCGTATAAGTGCTGCGACGAGTCGGCAGAGGCACGGGCCCGGCTACGCTTGCACCGGTTCGGAGGGCGGTGTCAACAATCTGCTTAGCAGATTGATCGATAACTTTATGATCGTATGCCTTGAGGCGAATACGGATCTTTAATACTTGGTCTTTGGCGTCTGCCATAGTGGCTCCCTTGTTTGTTTAGCAACCTCGAGCTCGAATCGGCTATAAAGTTATCGTCTGGCTGAGTTACCTAAACTATTAGTAATACAATGTATATTTTAATAGACTATAGCCGTTTTTGCAAGGCTACTAAAATAACTCGGGTAGCTTTTGCGGCTTGCCCGAGTTATTTGTAGAATCAGTTGCTAAATCTGATTATTTGATGATATTGGTAGCAACACCAGCACCAACAGTTCGACCGCCTTCGCGGATAGCAAATTTCTGGCCCTTGTCCATAGCGATTGGAGCAAGTAGTTTTACCTTGAAGGAGACTTGGTCTCCAGGCATGACCATTTCTTTGCCAGCCGGTAGTTCAACTTCACCAGTAACGTCAGTGGTTCGGAAGTAAAACTGTGGCTTATAACCCTTAGAAAATGGAGTGTGTCGACCACCTTCCTCTTTCTTTAGTACGTAAACTTCAGCATCAAACTCAGTATGTGGAGTTAGGCTGCCTGGTTTAACAATGACCTGGCCACGCTCAACTTGTTCGCGTTCAATACCGCGTAGTAGTAGTCCAGCGTTATCGCCAGCTTGACCTTGGTCGAGGTTCTTTTTGAAAGCTTCTATGCCTGTAACGACTGATGTTTGCGTGTCTTTTAGACCGACGATTTCAACAGGATCATTGAGCTTAACGATACCCTGTTCGATACGTCCGGTTGCAACAGTTCCACGACCTTTGATCGAGAAAACGTCTTCGACTGGCATCAAGAATGGCTTGTCTAAGTCACGGACAGGCTCTAGGATATAACTATCGATAGCGTCGACGAGCTCCATGATGGCGTCTTCGTTAGCTGGGTCACCATCGAGTGCCTTAGTAGCTGAACCCTTGATGATTGGGACGTTGTCGCCGTCGTAACCATTCTTGGTTAGAAGTTCGCGAACATCCATTTCAACTAGTTCGATTAGCTCAGCATCAGCGAGGTCCATCTTGTTGAGGAAGACAACGATGCGTGGCACACCAACCTGGTGAGCCAGCAAAACGTGCTCACGAGTTTGTGGCAATGGACCGTCGTTAGCTGCGACAACTAGAACTGCACCATCGATCTGGGCTGCGCCAGTAATCATGTTCTTGATGTAATCGGCGTGACCTGGCATGTCGACGTGAGCGTAGTGACGCTTAGATGACTCGTATTCGATGTGTGAAGAGGCAATGGTAATACCACGAGCTTTTTCCTCTGGAGCGTTGTCAATTTGGTCGTAATCACGAGCCTTGTTGACGTCGCTAGGTAGCCTTTTCGCCAGAACGTGCGAAATTGCAGCTGTTAAAGTTGTTTTACCGTGGTCAACATGGCCCATTGTGCCGACGTTGACGTGAGGCTTAGATCGATCAAAATTCGCCATAAAGTAAGTTCTCCTACTTAAAAATTAGAGTTGATTATTGCCACGACGCGAGCTTACGGAACCAACATAGTAACATATTGTTTCAATGTTTAGCTACACAGGCCCAAAACGCGTCGCGCGTATAGCTGTCATTATAGGTTAGTTTGCGTTGTTTGTAAACACCATTGAGAGCCAGAAAAGACATTTTCAGCAGCAATTATGTAGAAATTATTTCGAGCGTTTCTCGATTATTTCTTCGGCGACATTCGGCGGGACTTCTTCGTAGTGAGCAAGTTCCATAGTACTTGCAGCGCGTCCTTGGCTCATCGAGCGGATATCACCAGTGTAGCCGAACATATTAGCTAGTGGCACGACTGCCTTGACGAGTTTTGCCCCGCCCATTAAGTCCTCCATAGCCTCGATGCGTCCTCGCCGTGAGCTGAGGTCGCCGATGATGTCACCCATGAATTCTTCTGGGGTTGTCACTTCGACATGCATGACTGGCTCGAGTAGAATTGGCTTTCCTTGTCGGATACCAGCTCGAGCAGCAAGTGCACCAGCTAGGTTGAAGGCTAGTTCAGATGAGTCAACGTCGTGATAGCTACCGTCATAGAGTGTAGCTTTGATATCAACGACCGGATAGCCAGCGATAACTCCGCCTTCTAGTGTTTCACGAATACCCTTCTTGACGGCCGGTCGATATTCCTGCGGCACGACACCACCCTTGATAGCGTCGATAAATTCGAAACCCTTACCGGGTTCGTTTGGCTCGAAGCGAACCCAAACGTCGCCGTATTGACCACGACCACCGGACTGCTTAGCGTGCTTCCCCTGGACCTCGGAGGTACCTTTGATGGTTTCGCGGAATGCGACTTGTGGTTCGCCCACGTTAGCCTCAACATTAAACTCACGTTTCATGCGGTCAATCAAGATCTCGAGGTGTAACTCACCCATGCCTGACATGATGGTTTGCCCGGTTTCGTCGTCAGTGTGAATGCGGAAAGTCGGGTCTTCCTCAGCTAGACGGCCAAGTGCGATCCCCATTTTTTCTTGGTCAGCTTTGGTTTTTGGTTCGACGGCAATCGAAACCGGAGGATCTGGGAAAGTAATCGACTCGAGAGCAATTGGGTGTGCTAACGCAGATAGTGTATTGCCTGTAAAAGTGTTTTTTAGACCGACAATCGCAGCAATATCTCCTGCTGAGACCATTTCGATGTCTTCGCGTTTGTCGGCGTGCATTCGGACGATGCGGCCGATACGCTCTTTTTCACCGGTTGTGGTGTTGAGGACATAGCTACCAGCAGTCAGAATGCCTGAGTAGACGCGAACAAATATCAACTTACCGACGAATGGGTCAGTAGCAAGCTTGAAAGCGAGGGCCGTCATCGGCTCAGACTCGTTAGGCTTACGACCAATCTCTTCACCAGTCTTAGGGTTCTTACCCCATATTTCATCAACATCAAGAGGGCTTGGTAGATAGTCCACCATAATGTCTAGTAGCTTTTCAACGATAACGCCACGGCCATCGCCACCTGAAACTAGATAGAAATCACCAGCCAGCACACGTTTGCGGAGGCCACGCTTGAGCTCTTCCGTTGATATGGCCTCGACACCACCTTCGAAGAATTTCTCCATCAAGCTATCCTCGGTCTCAACAGCAGCTTCAACTAATAATGCATGGGCATTCTTAGCTTTCTCAAGCATGTCAACTGGGATTTCGCCTTCCACTAGCGCGTGGTCGGTATAGTCAGCGTAAGTGTAAGATTTCATCGCTACTAGGTCAACGACACCATTAATGTCCTTTTCGAAGCCGATTGGCAAATGGATCGGCAGAGCGTTTTTTGATAGACGTCCACGAATACTAGCTAAACTTTTGTAAAAGTCTCCACCGGTTTGGTTAATCTTGTTGATGAAACAGATGCGAGGAACGCTATATTTGTTGGCTTGACGCCAAACTGTCTCAGACTGAGCTTCAACGCCCATTTTGCCGTCGAAGATTGTAACTGCCCCATCGAGGACGCGAAGTGATCGCTCAACTTCAGCGGTAAAATCTATATGTCCAGGCGTATCAATAATATTGATCTTGTGGCCCTTCCAGAAGCAAGTCACAGCAGCTGAAGTAATCGTGATGCCGCGCTCTTTCTCTTGAACCATCCAGTCGGTCGTCGCGCCGTCACCAGCACCCTTAACCTCGCCGATTTTATGATTAATACCCGTACGGTACAAAATACCTTCGGTTGTAGTCGTTTTGCCAGCATCGATATGAGCGATGATGCCAATGTTTCTGAAGTCCTTTAGGGGGACGTTTGTTACACCTGCCATAGATTTCCTTATTTTACTTAATTAGTTTGAAGTTAGTTGCGTGCGAAATGCGAGAAAGCGCGGTTAGCTTCAGCCATCTTGTGAGTGTCTTCCTTCTTCTTGAAGGCAGCACCCGTAGCGTTAGTGGCATCGACAATCTCAAGGGCTAAGCGTTTGCTGTAAGGCATGCCACTTTTGGCACGAGCTGATTGGACTAGCCAAGTGAATGCGAAGTGTAGCTGGCGATGGCCTTGGATTGGGAATGGAATCTGATAGTTTGCACCACCAACACGGCGGCTTTTAACTTCAAAATTCGGGCTTAGATTCTTGATGCATTTATCAAAGACTTCGATCGGGTCTTCAACCTTGAGTGATTTAGCGGCTTGCTCAAGGGCTGCGTAGACAGCTCTTTCAGAGATTGACTTCTTACCATCAAGCATACTTTTGTTGATTAAGCGTTGGACCAAGATGCTCTGGTACTTGCGATCAGGCTTGATAGT
>JBDTIG010000019.1:0-3847 GCA_039936495.1 Saccharimonas sp. (SeqCode) | reverse complement strand
ATGTGGTCTCAGCTGTTAGTTCAGCCACCGAACGACGTGGACCGCTAGCTAGCAAAAACATGATACGTTGACGCGTTGGGTTACCAAGAGAGTTAAACACCAATCGGTATTTTCTAAAGACATCTATCGCTTGTTTACCGTTCTTACACATACAGATTACTATAATTTATTGGTTCAAAAATTTCAACCGATTTATCGTATTATTTAACATATTTTGTTACAATCACCTGGCTAACCCTCTAGATAAATTTCACCGATTAAACTTATGGTATTACTCGGCTGGCGGCCAAGGTATAAGAATACTGGTTTTGCGCTTATACTCTGCCCAATCTGGTCGTCTTTGTCCGCGGCGTTCGGCTGGCGGGATGCCTGAGATAAAGACTATCAGAACTGTAATCGTAGCCAAACCAACCAGGCCTAGCCAACCGTTCGGGGCCCATAACGCAATTAGACTGATGCCGAGCCACATAACTATCTCTCCAAAGTAGTTCGGGTGACGTGAATAACGCCATAGACCTTTAGACATAGTTTTACCAGTTCCTTTGGCTACAAAATGCGCTAGTTGTCGATCAGCTACCACTTCGAACCAAAAACCTACCAGCCATACTACAGCGCCTATCCATATCAAAAGGCTGAGATCCGGTTGATACATGTGAATCAAAATAACTGGCAAACTAATCAGAGTTGCCAATACAGCCTGCAGCAAAAATATCCTCGGCAAAGCTTGTAAATATGGTCGATTATTTGGCCAACCAGCCATAATCTCCGTATACCGTATATCTTGTTTTTTTGTACGCCAAAACCGACTAAAGATGTGCGCCGCTAGACGCATACCCCATATTGTCACTAATACACTAACTAAAATTACAGAGGGGGAGTAGTCTTTATCGATTATCAGTAGCGTGATTATGATTACTAAAAATGTAATGCCCCAAAACGAGTCAACGATATCAACTCGCTTCAGACGCACGGCGATTAGCCATGCTATCGCCTGAAGAACTAGAGCCGCAAAAAGACAAAACCCAAAAATCTGAATTAGACTCAGGCCGCTCACAATAAATGTATGATCAGATAAGTTAGCGTGGCTACGACCGCAGTCAAAGTAGTTCCCCAAATCATATCTATAACGACGATCTTTTTAGGAAACCCTTTCATAGTTGATAGGTTCGTCAGATCATATGTTGCATAAGCTACGAATCCGAAAAACGCTCCGAGGCTCAGTGCCTGCCAAACTGACCCGCTATCTAGGGCTGGGTTAATTGCGAATACAACTACACCGACAACGTAAATTACATAAAATAAGACTGCCGCAGCCATGTTCGGTTTCTCTCGCAAAAGATTACCCATAGCCCCATAATAGAGTTTCTTTGCGGCGTAACCCAACCAAATAAAATCAAGCAGTCCCATAATCACCCCTGCTACGATAAGAGTTAGTAAAATCTCCATTTAGTCCTTACCTTTCTTCCATAGTTTTGACGGCCACCACATAGCTCGTCCAACTTCGAGCGTCAATGACGGCACTAGTAATGATCGAACGATAACAGTATCGAGTAACACCCCAAAGGCTACGATAAAGGCGATCTGTACTAAGAACAAGATCGGGATAACTGAAAGCGCTGCAAAGGTTGAGGCTAGAACGATCCCAGCACTCGTGATCACGCCACCCGTCACCGTCAACGCCTTTAGAGTACCAGCTCGGACGCCAAGTCGCTTCGTCTCTTCACGGACCCGTGTCATCAAAAAGATATTGTAATCAATCCCTAGTGCCACCAAGAACACAAAACCAAATATCACTACTGATGGGTCTGCTCCAGCGAAATGCCACACGTGATTGAACATCAGCGTCGAGACACCTAGGGCCGTTCCAAACGAAATTACAGTCGTCACTAACAAAATCAACGGTGCGACAATCGAGCGTAACAATAGCATCAATACTATAGTTATAGCGACAAGTATCAGTGGAATGATAACCCGTAGATCACGCTCGGACGATTTATTCGTATCAAGTTGAATCGCCGCTATGCCCCCGAATGTCACACCCGGATACTTCGGCTGAATAGTATCCCGTAGACGCTGAATTGTATCGCGCGCTTGGATCGAGCTAGCCGCATCCTTCATGGTTGCTTGCAGCACTACATCACCATCGATAACTTTAGGACTTTCGCCACCAAATGGATATGCCTTACCGACTAATACATTAATTTCTGACGCTGGCAGGCCTGGATACGCTTTGTTTATCTGACTGCGTATACCATCTTTGATTGTTGCTTCAAGCTGACCAACAGGCGCGGGACTTTTAGCTTTATCGTTTGTAACTACACTTACCGTATCGATGCCTTTGTCGGCTTCTAGAAGTTTGACGACGGACGATTCTTGACCGACTGGAACAACTACCACCGCTGGTGAACCGGAGCCACCAGGGAAATGCTTATCGAGTAAAACTTGGCCATCGCGCGCCTCAGACTTACCAATGATTAAATCACCTTGCGAAACTCCTGCAGCCTTTAACTGTGGGATAAACAAACAGAAGAAGACAAGCCCAATCGTGATGCCAATCCATAAACGTCGTGGATGCCGGCCGACAAAACTGCCGACCTTTGCCCAGAAAGGATGGTCTGTCTCGTAATCAGATATCTTTCGCTCTGGCAAAAACTTAGGTCGCTTCGGCCAAAATGCTACGCGACCAAGCAGCAGCAGGGCTGCTGGCAAGAAGGTTAGCGTCGTTAATACCGCCAGGATTACACCAATCCCCCCAACCGGCCCTAGAGTCTTGTTTGAGCCAAGGTCAGAAGCTAGCAGACATAGCAGCCCTAATGTAACTGTGCCACCAGCCGCGACAATTGGCTCCCATGATGCTTTCCAAGCGGTCATAGTCGCTTCAAACGCCGTCTTATGCCTGGTTAACTCTTCTCGGTAGCGCGCTATATATAATAGCGCGTAGTCAGTCGCCGCACCTATCACCAAGATAAAGAGGATACCTTGGACTTGCCCATTTAGCTGGATGATTCCCGCCTGAGCCAGATGCCAAACAACAAATATCGCTGCACTGAGCGCCATGATTGCGCTCGTCAGCGTGATGATAGGCAGTATTGGCGAACGATAAACGATCAACAGGATGAGAAATACCACGCCAAGCGCTACAAATAGCAACGTGCCATCGATTCCCGCAAAGGCCTTGTTTAGATCGCGCGCAAACATAGCTGGCCCAGTAAACTTATATTCCATCCCAGGGCTGGAATCTTTCACTGTGCTTTGCAAAGAACTGATATCTGTATCAAACTCGGCGTTGCTACTGAGTGGAACAAGCAAGAATGCTGACGCACCATCAGCTGATATAATCGGCTTCGAAACGTCACCTTTGACGGCTGAGTTCTTCTCAAGCGCACCCTGGATAGTTGTTAGTTTACTTTTATCGGCACTTGTCAGACCACCACTAGACTCGAAAACTACAATTGCCGGTATAGTCGATGAATTTTGAAACTTTGCAACCTCATCCTTGACGTTGGTCGATTCGACGTTTTTCGGTAGAAAGGTACTGAGATCATTGCTCGAGACTTCGCTAATTCGTCCAAAGTAGGGACCGCCGATAGCCGAAATACCGAGCCACACGGCTAGTAACGCTATCGGTACGACCAGACGTAGCCAAGGCGATGAGCCGCGTGATTTAAACTTTCCTACCACAATCTATCTATTATATACTATGCTGCTATTCATTAAACTGGCTATTATATAACCCTGCATAGAAACCATCCTTAGCTAGCAATTCGTCATGGCTGCCCTGCTCGACCACGGTACCGCCATCCATCACTAGTATCAGGTCGGCGTTGCGGATGGTCGATAACCTATG
>JBDTIG010000018.1:0-2251 GCA_039936495.1 Saccharimonas sp. (SeqCode) | reverse complement strand
TTGCGCCCATGCCGTTTGTAAAATCTACTCTACCTATACACCAGCCGCTCCTAATAAAAGAGATATCCGTGCATAAAAACCCGCTCATCTATAGCGGTTAGCCACTGGTTCGGACTACCTTTATGCTAATGTCTATTTTATTCAACTACCACACATGTGGTGTCTTGCATACAAATATAGGCGCTATATATAGTTATTTCAAGTCTTTTGTAGAGTCTTTTTGACAATACGTAGAGCCACCCCTGGTAGCGCTTATGGTGTTTTTAACTACAACAACGAAAGTTATATAAAATATAGGTTTTCACTTATAATAGACGGATGGATTCAATAATCTCCGTCAAAGACTTCTCGATGAGCTTCGGCAAAACAGAAGTCATCAAAAACCTCAGTTTCGAAGTAAAGCGTGGAGAAACTTTCGGGTTCCTCGGCTCGAACGGCTCGGGCAAAACAACCACCATCCGGGCTCTGCTGGGCATTTACCCTCCAACTAGTGGAGAATTATTAATTGAAGGTAAGCCGTATTCGGTGTCTGGCAAAGTCAAACTTGGCTACCTACCCGAAGAACGCGGCCTCTACAAAAAGGAATCTGTTATCGATATCATGACCTACTTCGGTCAGCTAAAGGGCATGTCGCGCGACGATGCTAAACAGGTGTCATATAAGTTTTTAGAACGAGTCAAGCTGGCAGACAAGGCTAAAACTCGACTCGATAAGCTGTCCGGTGGTCAGCAACAAAAAGTCCAGCTCGGTATTACCATCATGAACGACCCAGAGCTACTGATACTCGACGAGCCAACAAAAGGCTTCGACCCAGTTAACCGCAAACTCTTACTGGATATCGTCGAAGATTACCAAAAACGCGGTACGACGGTAGTGATGGTGACACACCAGATGGAGGAAGTTGAACAGCTCTGCGATCGAATCATCTTGCTAAAAGACGGCAAATCCCGAGCTTATGGTACGGTTGCAAGTGTGCGCAAGCAATTCGGTGGTAAAACGCTGAATGATATATTCTTATCAGTTTATGGCGATGAAAATCAAGGAGAGGCAGCCTAATGCGTCTATTTAATCTATCGACGGTTATTCGTTTTGAAATTGCTCGTACCCTAAAAAAGAAGTCTTTTTGGCTCGTGGCACTCGGTTTCCCGATCATGATGGCCCTTATCTTTGTCGTCGTCTTTGTGTCAAATAAATCGACTTCTGATGCGGCATCAAATCTCGAAAAAGAACGCTTTTCGCTCGAAATTACCGATGATAGTCATATGATAAAGCCGTCTCTAGTTGAGGCGATCGGCGCTAAAGAAATTACTAGCCAGGCTGATGGTATCGCCGCCGTCCAAAGCGGTAAAATCGACGGCTACATCTACTTTCCAGCCGACCTAGCTAAACAATCGGTTAAAGTTTATGGACAGGACGTCGGCATCTTTGACAATGGTCGCTATAACGGTGTCGCAAACTTCCTATTAACTCAATCGGCTCAGCAAGAAGTTCCATCAGCTCTGAAAACCGTTCTGGCTGGGACGACCGCTATCAGTGTCGTGACTTATCGAGATGGAACGGTCTATGAACCGCTCAAACAGATGATTCTACCAGGAGTCTTCTTGATCCTATTCTACCTGTTGATTGCCTTCTTTGGCAGCCAGATGCTGACTAGCACCACAGAAGAAAAAGAGAACCGTGTCATCGAAATGATTCTAACGACAATCGAAGCTCGCACTCTAATCATCGGCAAAATCATATCCCTAATATTGCTCGCTTTCCTCCAGGGAGCAATCGTAGTTGTCCCGGCGATAATCGGCTATCTGCTGTTTCATAATCAGCTAAATATACCCGATCTCGATTTGTCGTCGTTACCGTTTGACTGGGGACGGATGCTAACTGGATTTGTTATATTCGTAACTAGCTTCACTCTGTTTACCGGGCTGCTAGTGCTTATCGGTGCTGCCGTCCCGACAGCCAAAGAAGCCGGGCAATTTTTCGGCTTGATTATGATGCTGATCTTCGGGCCGCTTTACGCAGTCACACTGTTCATCTCAGCACCTGACAGCCCAATAGTACGGTTCTTGAGCTTGTTCCCACTGACAGCTCCAATCCCGTTGCTACTGCGCAACGCCGTTGGCAACCTGACCGCCTGGGAGGCCATCGTCGCTATCGCCATCATGATGGTTACTGCCGTCGTCATCCTAATACTAGCCGTTCGAGTTTTCCGCTTCGGTGCCCTCGAATACTCCCGCAAGCTATCACTGCGCGA
>JBDTIG010000017.1:0-15786 GCA_039936495.1 Saccharimonas sp. (SeqCode) | reverse complement strand
GAAATTTATGCGTACTAGCGAGTAGCTCATCAAAGGCTTCTTGCCAATTATCGGGGTGAACGAAATACTCAATTTCCATCTGTTCAAACTCTCTGGAGCGAAAGACGAAATCACGCGGTGCAATCTCGTTACGAAAGGCCTTTCCCTGTTGAGCTAAGCCGAACGGTAAATCAGGGTAAAAACTATCAACGACGTTTTTGAAATTCGTGAAAATACCTTGCGCGGTTTCGGGGCGGAGATAGCTGACAGAATTCTCATCAAATGTAGCGCCGACATTTGTTTTAAACATCATATTAAAAGTACGAGACTCTGACAACTGATTACCGTCCGGGCTCTTGATACCCTTTTCTTTGATCATCTCGTCCATTTGCTGCATCGTCAGACCTTCAACATCTAAGCCTTTATCCTTCAAGATATGGTCAGTTCGATAGCGTCGGTGATTGACCGTGTCTTCGCAAAGTGGGTCGACAAAGGTATCGACATGCCCACTCGCCAGCCAAACTTTCTGGTTCATCAGTATCGCCGCATCGACGCCGTACATATCGTCGCGCTCGTCGACGAACGTCTTCCACCAGAGCTGCTTAATGTTATTTTTTAGTGCTACGCCGAGCGGGCCGTAATCCCACGTACCACTTAGGCCGCCATAAACATCACTACCTGGGTAAATAAATCCGCGTCGCTTGGCGAGCGATACTATATCTTCTAGTCTAACTTCATTCATATGATACCAGTATATCATTATTACTATCCGCTAAATTGACTATATAACCATGAAGTTGTATAATTGCAATAGTTTTGTCCCTTATCCTATAGAAAAGGTGTTAACAATGAGAGTGAAAAAGCTCGTGAGTTCATTAGGCGCTACCCCATCCGCTCAGCAAGCAACGGCTGAGATGAGCCGGCTTATCAATCAACGAAAATATGCCAAGGCTGTTAGATTCGGCGCAGCAATAATGGAGTCGGATATCTCCCGTAAGGATGCTAAATTCATGTTTCAGCTATTACTAGCCTATCGGCTAAATGGCGACGGATACATGGCTGACGCATACTGGCCACAGGTTAAGGAGTATGATGGCTACACGCCGCTTATGGAAGTTGACTTTCACCGTGACGCCGTCTTAGCGCTTATCCGCAGCAGACGTCTCGATGAGGCTGGAGAACTGCTAAAACAAGAGCACGGTATACCAAAAGGAGACACTCCAGAAAACAGTGCCCGACGTGGTGCGCATGCGATGGCGCTCGGACTGCTGATAATGGCCAAAGGCGACTACTATAGATCGCTTCTTGCGCTAGGAGTCGCGGGCGCCATGCTTTCCAGAGGCAACGAGCCACAATGGATTCTGAATAATGAATTCCACAGTATGGTTTTGGAATCAAGTGTCGGGAACACTATTCAAGCTAGGTGCCTGGCTCGGAATATCAGGGCTAAAGACCCATCGAGGCGGAAACACCAAGTTGCTAGGTTGGTGATCATCAGTTCATACTTAGGCCGGTGGTGGCTGAGACGCGTAGCGTCACTTCTCATACGCCTCTAGACAAAACTACCGCCCGCCCCCCAAGTCTCGATGTACGAGACTTGGGGGGCTTTCATTTATTAGGGGGTTAGCTCTCTATTAAAAGCTAGCGTGTTGTCGCGCCAACAACCAACAACCGGGTAAAATATCACCAATTCCACCGATTTGCGCCGCTATCATCAGAGATTTAGCCGATAATATCCTCAATAATTTTATATGGTCTGAGCTGATGTCACCCTGCTCCGACAAGCGCAAGCCTCGTTCATGTACATCATACATATATAACTTATTTCGTATTAGCGGCTGCCCTGCTACGTCACGTTCGAAACTGAGCGCATACCCCGAAAGTTCCGCGTAGCGCAGATAAAACCAACATTGCACAAACTGCATCGATACCGCGGGACTGTCTAATCCAGCGTAGACTTCACTCAGCACCTCGAACCATCCTGGGTCATCTACTTGGCTGCTGGCGCGTAGCACTAAGCTCGTCGCCTCGTATCCGAACTGTAACCTATCGTAATCTTCGATGATTGAATCAAAGAATTGCACTAATCTAGCCGAGGTCAAGATACCTAAATCACTTTTCGATGAAGTTATGACGACATCTATAACAGAAAACGGCTCGATACTACCAGCTAGCTTGCTTTTCTCGCGACGTGATCCTTTAGCTATGGCGCTCCTCTGTCCGAGTGGTGTCAGTAGTAGCAATATGCGATCGGCTTCACCATAATTCGTCCGCCGTAGGACTATCGCCTGAGTTTTCTCGGCACTCATGCCAGGATGCCCTCGACAACCTTAGCAAAACTACCTGGCGTCATAGTGGCTTTATCTATGATCGAGCGCACGCCGTATTCCTGCAACCACTCAGCCGAAGCTTCGATATCCTGAGCACTATTTGTGCACAAAACAACTGGTATCAAAGCTAGATCAGTGTATGATTGCAGCTCATGCAGCACTACCAGCCCGTCCGGCCCTGGCATAAACATATCCATAATAATCATATCTGGCACACTTAGTTCTATCGACTGCATCGCTTCGACACCATTTGCGGCCGATTCGATACTAATTTCAGACTTTTTCTGTAAAATCCCTGACATCAACTCCACAAGCCACTCATCATCATCGACAATCAGTACCTTTCGAATTTGGTGGTTCACTATAGCAGTCTCATCTGTGTTGAAGCATTTATGTCGACGTAGAAAGTTACGCCGTCGCTATGCCTAACGGCACCGAGCTTGGCTTGCATCGCATCAGCAAAATATTGTGAAATTAACATACCGAGGCCGCTGCTCTCTGGTCGATTATGAAGTGGCTGAGCGCTCTTGCCCATCCTATCGTGTAAAACTCGCCAAGTTTGAGCGGGCATCGCCGGACCGTGATCGCGCACACTGAGTCGAATAGACTGGCCCTTATCACGTATAGTTGTAGATATTACTACAGGCTCGTCGGGCGAACTATAATGAAGCGCGTTATCGGTGAAATTAAGTAAAATTCGACGTAACAAATCTCGGTTTGCGAGCCCCAGCACTTGCCTCTGCCTCTTGGCTACCACAACTTCACGCCCCTTTGACTGGTACAGCGGGCTAATCTCGGATACGACTTCTTCACAAAGTGTCAGTGGGTTCACCGGCTCAAGCGCAAATAGACTATCCTCGACACGCATAGCCTTGGTCAGATCAGTCGTTAAGCGCAGCGCCCGTTCACTAGTCAACCGAATCCGCTCAAGTAGCACATCACGATTAGCGGCATCTCCCTCGGCTTCATACTCACTACCATAAAGGGCCAATTGACGGATTAGCGCTAATGGAGCCTTTAGCTCATGCGCTGCCGCCACCAATGATGGCACCCTAAATACGTCACCCACGAAATCATCTTGACGCTTCATATTCCCTCTCGTCACTATGCATATAGTATACAATGATAACGATTTCGATGCTACGGGCGTATAGCTTACCCTATACCCAGCCGCCGCGGAAAGTGCGGTTTTATCTATTCGTTGAACTTAACAGTCTTTAGTATAGCGTCATATTCGTTTTGGAAAACGTCACCATCGGTTCGAATAGTTAGCGTACGATCACGCATCTTGACGAGTACCGCTGTACCATAGATGTCTTTATTGAAATTACCGACGAACTTCGTGCCCGTCAGATCACCCTCGGAGTAAACACTCGATTTAAGGTCACCTTTCTTTACTAAAGCGTCGTATGATGACACCGACTGATCATAAGTTTTTTGTTCAATCTTTATGCGTAGAGCAAATTTCTGTGAATCGCTAACTGGTGGAACGACTATTGGGTTCAAATAAGCTTCGTATGTGGCTCCGCCACCTTGACTAACATCAGTTGCCTGGTAAACGCTCCAGGTTTTAGGATAATCAAATGTTAATCGACCATAGTCCGATGGGCCAGTGAACTGGCGTAGTGGTTCATTGTATGCTTTATCGAATTTCGCTTCCAAATCTTGAGAATTATCGAGTACAGCCTTGGCAGTTGCTTCACTAACCTTGCCGTCGACATCTTTTTTCTGATCTAAATAGTTTGTGTAGGCCCAGACGCTAAACACACCGAACACAAGCACTAATAACCCCAGCGCGATAATCACGAAAAAGCTGACCTGCAACTGTCCATCTTCAACGCGCCGTAGTCTATTCATGGTTATGATTATAAGGATACTTCCCTAGCATGTAAAGGCTTGATGCGGTAAAGATGATGTGCCCCAACCGTTTTCAGTGGTGGCGTGGCAACTTTAAACCCATAGCTGATGATAGAAAAGGCTTTATCTAACCGATTCGCCTCTCGCTGCAGATAACCGAAGACCTTCTTGATATCACGGCCATCGGCAAACACATAAACCACCGTCACATCGTCCGGTAACTTAGCCCGCCAAAAACTAGCCAGCTCGATGCGCACTCGACCGTCAGACCGCGATAACCTTCGCGATAACCAAACTAGAAATGGATGGGCCTCAAAACCAACCGCTCGAGCACCAAATTTGCTCGCAATCCGCAATACGATCCCATCACCCGAGCCGAGATCTACTAGCAGATCCTTAGCAGACAATTTATATAATTCTGTTAGCGCCCGCTCAACATCACGCCGCTTCGACGGCACGTACGGTGCACCCATAAAGGCCGTGAAGCCGACGAAAACTGCCAAGATACATGCTATCGTTAACCACATAGCCGCCTCGATTAATCGCTAAACTTCTGCTTCAGCACGGAAACTTGGTTCTTTAACTCCGACAAATCATGCTTGATTTCATCGGCTAGCTTCTCGGCTTGCTTATATTTATCTAGCGCCAGCTCTAACTCAAATTCCTCACTATCAAACCAAGTGACTAACTCACGTAATTGTTCCATTTTACCTGTTATCGATTTATCATTTTTCTCTGACATCACTCACCTCCGCTATTATCATTTGTCTTTTTAACTCAATCGCGATCTCGGCGCCAACTGTTATATCTCCGCGCACAATCGCATAACCTCGCTCCAGAATTGCTCGTGGGTTAAATGCCTTAAGCACCTTGCTGATGTTTGCGGCGTCTACTGAAACTTCTTCAATTTTAGCATTTAGCATCTCGAAGCTGTTGCGTATGATATCGTCAATGGCGTCGCTGTTAGTGTCGAGAGCCAAATCTATGCGCGACAAGATATGAGTCATTGTCTGGCCCGCCTGACGAATTGTATCTCGCTTATCCGGTACAACAATCTGCGCCGCCTCACTTGGCGTGGCCGCCCGCCTATCGGCAGCCATATCTGCCAAAGTTACGTCGACCTCATGGCCAACACCAACCAAAGTCGGCGTACGGCTAGCTGCTATCTCGCGCACCAATGGTTCGTCGTTAAACGTTGCGAGATCATCGGCGCTACCACCGCCCCGTATAATTACTAATACTTCTGGCAGCTCGTCTAATTGATTGAAGTACCGAATTGCTCGAATTATTTGCTCCGACGCGCTGTCGCCCTGCACTTGAACATGGGCTACATCGACACGCACTCCACCCCACCGGTCATTTAGTATCTTGATGAAATCAGCATAACCAGCAGCCTGTGTACTACTAATTACCCCTATATACTTCGGCGTCTCAGGCAATGGGCGCTTACGCTCCACTGCGAAAAGACCCTCTTTGTCCAATTTAGCGCGCAGCAAGTCGAAACTTTTCTTCAGACTACCCTCGCCGGACGGTCGAATCGATTGAATAGTCACACTAAACTTCCCCCAAGCTGTTAGCTTCGGAGTTGCTCGAACGATTACCCTCATGCCATCCTCAATCGGTACCCGCAAGTTGAAAACTGTCATGAAGCAGCCAACGCTGGCCGATTCGTCTTTTAGATCGAAAAACACCCACTTGCCTTGGTTGACCTTGAAGCTGCTGACTTCACCCTCGATAACCACTGTCGAGTACGCGTACTCTAACGTTTGGTTAACCGAAGCGATAAAATCGCTGACGCTAAATTTCGGAATTTGGTCGCTTGCCATACTTCACCACCACCTGTTGGTACAGGACATATCCACCAACAATTGTAACGAGTAAAATAATTACTCGCGATAATACGACACCAGCAATTGCCTCACTCTGGGCCATACCAGCGATACCGAGTACTATCACCATCACTGCCTCGTAAGCGCCAGCCCCGCCAGGTGTCACCACGAAAAACCCAGCTATGCTCGCTATGCCAAAACCGATCAATATCGGTGCTGGATTGACCGGGCTACCAAGCGCCCAAAATACGATCCAAAATACCGCTACATCGGACAGCATCGACACAAATCCCCACAAAAATGGCTGTAGCATTGCCCGTTTATCGCGCATCAAACTAGCATAATCGTCAGTTAAGTCCACTAAAAATACTTCGACTTTTTTGGCAACAACTAGCGTCTTGATGTGCCCAAAAGTTACCTTCTTGACTACCTTGTTAGCGAAACGTGCCGCGCCGTGTGAGAAGTTGCTAATCCGCTTAGTGTCGCTCATCAAATACATGACAAATATCACGGCCGACACCATGCAAACTACCAGTGCTGTGCTCATCAATATCAACCAACGATTCACTGTACCATCCATTGTGACCAGAAGCACCGAGATAGCTAATAGCACAATTACACTGGCGAACCCCATTGCATAGCGCACTGCCTGCGCCATGGTCGCTCGACCAACCGATACGCCATATTTACCAAGCCGCCAATTCATATATGACACTCCGCTGAGTCCACCACTTGGTAATACATGATTTACAAAGTTTAATTCTAGAGATATCCGGATTTGCGCCCAAAGACTAACGTGCTTGATTAACTTCTTAAATCTCAAGTAAGAGAAAATCATCTCCCCCGTTGCTAAGTAGCCAAGTAGTACCGTTGGTACGATCAGAACCAAAATCCACCAGTCCAACTGACCAATCAAGTGCCAGGCTCGAGCTAGATCTTTACGTGAAAACACCAAGATTACGCCGATCAAAATAAACGTCGCGACACTAATCCATACCCTGATTGATATCTTTTTCATATGTTACCTAGTATACTATCTCGAGATGTACATAGCTATACTAGGACGATTAACCAACCTCAGCATCGCCGAACTCGAACGTCTTTACGGTTCTCGGGCCGTCACTTGGCATTCGGCTGAAACTGCGTTAATCGATTCTACCAGTCTGGACTTCAACCGCCTCGGTGGTAGCCGCAAGGCTGGACGCGTCATCGCTGACATCCCGCGCGGTGATTGGCGCACTGCCAGCGAGCGAATCATCCATCACTACGTCGAAGCATTTTCATCAGTTGACCACAAAATCACACTCGGTATCAGCGCCTACGGGTTCGACAGTGCGCGCACCAACGCCCGCGACATCCAAAAAACCGGTATAGTCCTAAAGCAAAGACTCCGTAAACACGACGTCGGCTTACGCCTCGTGCCAAATGCCGACCTCGCGCTCAATACCGCCACTTCGCACCACAACAAACTCGGACTCTCGCCGAACAAGATTGAACTGTTAGTCGTACGCGGCAAAGCCAACCGCATCATCATCGCCGAAAGCATCGGCGCCCAAAATATCACCGCCATAGCCGCTCGTGACCAAGCACGCCCCCACACCGATGCCTTCGTCGGTATGCTTCCACCGAAGCTAGCTCAGATCATGATAAATCTCGCGGTTGGTAATAAATATGACGAGCTTCCTGTAGACCGAGGGAGCCTAACGGGTAGCAGAGAAGTTCCTTTGGCACTTGAGGAAACATCTGCAGCCCGAGCTTCTGCTGCTGCGGACGCAACAGAAGCCCGGCGCGAAGCCGTTTTCGAGGGGGCCAAAGAGACTTCTCCACTTCCAATAGCGCACATGACAAAGGCTCTCGGAGAAGCCAAAACAATCCTCGACCCATTCTGCGGCACTGGAGTTGTGCTCCAAGAGGCTTTGCTCATGGGCTATAGTGCCTATGGCAGTGACCTATCCGAAAAAATGGTTGACTACTCGACCAAAAACCTCGCCTGGCTCGACCAAAAATACCACACTGGCCACCCGACTATTGAACTAGCCGACGCCACCGACCATAAATGGCACCAACCTATCGACGCCGTAGTCGCCGAAACCTACCTCGGCCAACCATTTAGCGCCCCACCATCTCCAGCCAAGTTAACCGAAGTCCGCAATAATTGCAATCATATCGTCGGCAAATTTTTGAACAATTTAAGTAGTCAGTTAGCTGCTGGAACGCCTCTCTGTATCGCCGTGCCAGCCTGGCGTGATAAACTCGGTGACCTGACTCACCTACCGCTAACCGCCGACAGCGAGCTAAGAAAACTCGGCTACACCCGAGTCATGCTCGAGACCACCCCCAGTAACAATCTAATCTACTCGCGCGAAAACCAAGTCGTCACTCGCGAGATACTGATCCTAACTAAAAACTAATTAGTCTTATCGTCTGCTTTAGGCACGAAATTATTTGAACCATTCGCACTACAGGTCAGCGTGCCCTTTTCGCTGAGCACAGTCACATTGCTATGTGACCCGACTCCCAGGGCATGACACTGATCAGAAGTCCTATTATCCGTGTTCACCAAAACCATCGTGAGTAAAGTGCCGATAAGCACTCCAACTACCGTACAGCCGGCTGAAACTATGATCCCAGCCAAGGCCAAGCCGCCATGCTGCCCCGATTCACTCAATTTCTTGCGGCCGGCGATACTCAGCCCCAGCCCAACAAGAGACGTCACCCCAAATGTAACTAGACCGACGACGCCCAAAACCAAACCAATGATACTGAGCCCGGTGCCCGGCATCGGCTGATCTGAACTATTCGAATTCGCCATATTTATACTACTTTCTAATTTAATAAATCTCTAGCTCTACTCTGTGAAGTTTTTTGGACCATTCGCGTCACAAGTCAACGTACCGTTCACGCCGATGACAGTCACGTTGCTATGAGCACCGACACCTAGCGTGTTGCACTTGTCGATCAGTTGCGAGCCTAATGTCACCATAACTGCCACGAATAGCACCGCCCCGACGCATATGCCGACAATTGAAACGATGATGCCAGATAGCGCTAAGCCGCTAGGGTGTCCGGCCTTGCTAGCTCGACTGCGCGCCACAGCACTCAGTATCAGACCGACGACCGCCGTCACCCCAAAAGTAATGAATCCGAAAGCCCCTAAAATCAAACCGGCTAGACCCATGCCTTTACCTGCTCTTGGGGCACTGATGTCTTGAGGTGGAACGACCGTCCCGGGCGTGGCCTGAACTACT
Source organism: Saccharimonas sp. (SeqCode) (assembly GCA_039936495.1). GTDB lineage: Bacteria > Patescibacteriota > Saccharimonadia > Saccharimonadales > Saccharimonadaceae > Saccharimonas. Next base: position 6,543 of record JBDTIG010000017.1, on the reverse strand, counting down.
AACTGCTGTGCATCTTCTGGCCCTTGAGGAGTCTGATTATCTGGATTCATTTCCTTGTATTAACTCCCTAAATTTATATCAAAATCTAGCTTAAGCTTAGTTCAAGCAACGTCTATTGTCAATCTACCCCACTTCGCCCTTGACATAATGGGGGTATTTACACTATAATTGAACAGATTGATTTTATTAACTGATGAGGAGTCAAGCTAGATGTCACATGTCAAAGCTGGTGGTTCAAGCAAAAATAACCACAACAATGCTGGTCCCCGCCTAGGGGTCAAACGTTTCGGCGGCCAAAAGGTTTCAGCCGGAGAAGTTTTAGTCCGCCAAACTGGTAGCACAAAAATTCCTGGAGTCGGCACTTACATCAGCCGCAACTTCACGATTCACGCCGCTATTCCAGGCGTAGTTAGCTTCAAAAAGGTCAAAAAGAGTTCTTTCACTGGCCGCACTCACCCACGTACTCAAGTATGTGTTGATACAATCTCGGCTTAGCGCTTAGTTAGACTATAAAAATACCCTACAATCGATAGTAGGGTATTTTTATTTATATGTACTATTATCATTTTTGAGGTTGCTTGATATTTTGCGATGCTAACTCAGCTAGTTCTGCAATTCTCCGAGCTAGTTGTGACCTAACACTGATTACCACATCGATATCTTCTGCCGAAAGGCGTAGCCGGTGGCCAAACTCTTCGTAGCCATGTCGACTGGACTGAGCTTCGTCAAGCACTCGTACTATATCTGCTTGCGTCTTCAGGCTATCCTCAGTCACGTCATCATGACGTCGCCACATGTTGGTCAAATCTTCGACGGCCCCCTCTGGTAGTATGGCTTTTACGGCTTCACTATTATCTTCAGTAACTCTTCGCAATTGAGCAAAATCGTTGCTTAACTCTTCCTGGCTGATCCTAACTCTCTGGATCACGAGGCGGCAATCAGCGTCTAAAGCTTCTAGATCCCAGCGATTAGCCTCACTTCTAAGCAATTTTATACCAATAGCTTCGGCATCCTCCCGGATTCGAGACAAAGCGCCACTGACACGATTGTCTTCATCTAGAGCCTGTCTAATAGACTGTAACGATTGTTCAACTGAAGACTTTAACTCTTCATTGCCTTCGTTCACTTCTTCCGACTCATCTACCTTCTCAGGTTCCACTAACTCATCTGCAGTTTCAGCATTATCAGCCGCGATAGCCTCGGTTGGTTGCACATAACCTACATCCACACCTACAACGCTAATCTCGGAATCTTTCGGCTCGACAGGTGACAATTCTGCCCCTCGCACCGTTGTACCAAAATCACTTGCAGTAGTGTTGATTAGGCGCGTACTAACCTTTCCATCTACTCCAACGAAATCAACAATTGCAGCGCCGCTCGTGCCATCAATACCCAATCGACTAAGCACTATATCCAGCGCTTCAGCCTGCTCATCCAGCGGAGTAACGTCTAGCAGACTATCAATCTCTGCCATGGCTTCGGCAGTCAATTTAGGTACGCCATTTGGGTCGTAATCAACTCGCACTGTCTCGCGCTCATTGCTAGATACATTTGGGACCTCTCTAGCTACTTCGGCTGTCGGAGATTCGATTTCGTCACTGATTGGTTTGTTAAGTTCTGCCATATGTTTATCTTTTCTTTTGTTGTATTTCTATATTAGCATAGACACATTAAAAAGTCAATAGCTACGTACAGCTATTGACTCTTCATCACCGTTAATTCCCTACTATACTTGTGGTGTTGATGTTTCCATACCGAGGTGATGCTTGACGCGGTCAATCACATCGCCGATAACGACTTGTGATTTGACTAGGTAATCATCGACACCTAGCTGCTCGGCACGTTCTTTGTCTTTGGGCTGGCTAAGCGCTGTCAACATGATAACGCGAACGTTAGTAGTCTCGGGGGTGTTGCGCAAGATATCGAGCACATCGAAGCCGCTGATCTTTGGCATCATGGCGTCGAGTAGGATCAAATTAGGCTTGAATGACAATGTCGTCGACAACGCGTCTTCACCATTATTCACCTCTTTCACTTCGAACCCTTCGAGCTCCAGACGAGATCGGTATACGGAGGCTAGCGCCGTATCATCCTCGACAAGTAATATCTTCTTTTTCGTATCGTCCATTGCTAATTAATCCCCTGATTGGTTACTTCTTAACATTAGTATATCATAACTTCTACTCAGCAAGCTTTGTCGCAGCGTCAAGCTGCGGGTCGAGCCCTGCATCAGCGTCAGCGGCAGTCAGGTCAACGACCTTATCGGGGGTAATGCCACTGGCCGTAATGTTGACACCGTTGGGCGTATACCATTTGGCAATCGTCACCTTTAGCAAGCGCCCATCAGGGAGATTCAACACTTCCTGCACACTGCCTTTGCCATAAGTCTTTAGTCCGACGATGGTAGCGAGCTTGTAATCCTTCAGAGCTCCAGCTAAAATCTCGCTGGCGCTAGCTGTGCCGCCATTGACCAAAATAACTGTTTTGACGTTCTTCAAAATCGGATCTTTGTCGGAATAGATGCTATCAACTGTTACGCCGTTGGTTTTTTCTGACACAACCAGCTTATTGTCGAGCCAAATACTAGCGACAGCGCGGGCAGCGTCTAGATAGCCGCCGCCATTATCGCGTAAGTCGACTATGACCGACTTGACGCCCTTGCTAGCGAACTCCGTAGCGGCTTTTTTAGCCAAGTCACCCGTATCTTCATCAAAGCGAGAGATGATCATCGTGCCGACCGTACCGTTAATTGACCATCGCACACTCGGGTCGCTTACTTGAGCACGAGTAATCGAGAAAATCTTGGTATCGCTGCCACGCTTAACTTCAACCTTGACGGTCGTACCACTGTCACCGCGCACTTGGCTAGCTACAATTGATTGATTGACGCCAACTGCCGTTTGGCCATTGATCGACACGAATACGTCGCCCGCTAATAAGCCCGCTTTATCAGCTGGTGAGCCTGGTAATATCCTAAGAATAGTCGGTTGGCCGCCGCGCATGCCTATCACGCAACCGATGCCTGACACCTCTCCGTTTAGTTCCTTCTGGAAATCGCTAGCTTCCTTGGCGCTCATAAACACCGTGAACTGGTCACCGGCTGCGGCCACCATACCACGCACTGCCCCATCGGCTAGCGCACTATCGTCCAATTTGCCATCAAATTTGGTCTGCATATCATGATAGGTTTGCTGCAAGATGCTCGTGTCGAGCGTGTCGGTGCTAACCTTAACACCGAACACTGGACCAACTACAGCTAGTATCTGGTCCGACCTGGTTCCAGCGATGAAAGCTACGGCGGCAATCAATACACCAGCGATAAATAGCGTCAGGGCAGAGGTGCGCGGACGACCGTCACCTCGACGACGGTTTCTATTGCGACGGAATCGTCTCGGTCGTTCAGGCCGAGGGTCTATGACTTTTAATTCATCTTCACGGCGGAAATTATCTTCATCAGGCACTAGCAATACTCCATTCGTTTAACATAAGCACTTAAAGTATTATACTACTACTTCTAGGACTTCGGACTGTTACTTAGAGGGAAATCGCAAAAATACAACACCAGACTTCTTGATAGTCATCGTGCTATATTCACCTGACCCATAGAAGTTATATTGGCTAACGAAGACGTTATCGCCACTAACCGACTCGACATACATGATGTGGCCCCATGGTGCAAACCCAGGTATGAGCGGCAAGACTGCTGCATCACCTGGCTGTGGGTCACTGACTGAATAAGCACCCATGCCGTAAGCCGTGCCACGGTGGCCACTCCAATCAATCCATTGGTAGGCGTTGCCAACTCCGGCAAAACTGCCGACTTTATGGCCGGTGGATGACAATTTCCAAGCTACATAGCTAACGCACTCACGATTATATAATTGCCACTGATCAATTGAGCTATCAAGCGGTCCACAAAGTGGATAGCCTCCAGAACAGCCTTGATTACCACTCCAGCCTGAGTAAACGAAATTACCAACAACGCCATTATCGCCGCTATTACCCTGCGCCTGCAAGGCCGCATAGTAAGCTCGTTGCTGAGAGGCGGCGCTTTCCATCTGCGCAAAGGTGTTATTGACTAGAGATTGGTAAGCTGCCTCATCACCTTTAGTCTGATTGATTAAGCTCTGTTGCTCCGACTCTTTGGCGGCTAGTTGAGCTTTTTGGCCAGATTGCTGATCGAGAATTTTCTTGACTGATTGCTGGCTGCCTTCGAGCTTAGTTTTCAGCGTATCAATTTGATCGATTGTCTTGGTCAGATTGTCCTGAATAGACGAGCGGTATTCCTGTTGATCGACATAATCGGCGATATTCTTGCTGCTAGCCAGCATTTCGAGCGGCGATACAGTCGTATCGACGTACATGTCAGCTAACGTCGTACCGAGAGCGTTCTTGTTGTCCTCAATCTTCTGCTTAGTGTCATTGATTTGCAGTTGTAGCTGATCGTATTGTTTCTGGCTAATCTCAATCTGTGCGATGATAGCGTCTTTCTCAGATGTAATCTGAGCTAGCGCCTCTTGGTAGGTCGCGGCCTTGGCGTTCAGAGTATTAACCTGGTCCTGATACTGCTTCATCTCCGAGCGAAGAGAGTTAATTTGGTCGTCGTATTGGTCCGCATTCGCTAGCTGGCTCATCGCCATCGGGCCACTAATCGCCATCAAAACGGCCACTGCCACGAGTGTTGACTTCGTGACTAAACCCTTCGAAACCGGCGTGGTGGACGTGAGCTTCATATACCTAACATACTAGCATAAGCACAAGCTTCTTGTCAAGAGCCAAAGAGTATTGTAAAAACTGCTAAATCCGCAAATATCGCTGAGTCGCCATTAACGACGAAATCACACCGATAATTGCACCGAGCACAATCATCGCCAGCAGCACAATACCAGAATAAGTCATAAATAGATTAATGGTCGGCTCAATTACGATACCCCAATCCGCCACTTTTCCCCTCAAACTAGTCAAGACCAGCCCGCCAAGTCCTGTCGCAATGATGGCGGCGATAAACCCATAGACAATCGCCTCGACGACAAACGGCCCGCGAATAAAGCTCTTATCAGCTCCAATTAATTTCATCATTTCAATCTCGTCCTTGCGATTAAATATCGCCATGCGGATGGTGTTAAAGATGATCAATATCGAAATCGCTGCGAAAAGAGCGCTAGCCACGATACCGACTTCCTGTGCGGTACGCGTCCATGCCGCAATAGTATCGGTCGGAGATTTACGATCGCCCATGAAACTCGGTGGTCGGCTAGGGTCGATGTACTTTTTTAACTCTTGGCTATTCTCGACGAAGCTGACCAATTGGCTGGTGTCGTTGGTATCTTTCAGATTAACTCGAATCGTCGCCGGTATTAGGTTATTCGCTATAGTCAGTGCGCTAATCACCCCTTGATCAGTTTTATTATCCTTCGCTAGGTTCGTTCTACCCTCGGCCGAGCTGATGAACTTAACAGAATCAACGTTATCGAGTCTGCCCAAGCTGTCAATAATTGGTTTAGCCTGCTCTACGGTAGTACCTGTGACTAAATAGATCGAACGATCAATCCGTCGCGAGATATCGGTAGTCGTATCGGTCAATACGTTCTGAGCAGCTACCGTCACAAATACGATTAGGAGCGTGATTGTCATGACGGCCGTCGCAGCTACGGTTAGCCAAGCATTTCGACTGAAGTTATTGATGCCATACTGACACATCCTGAAAAATGTCAGCCATTGACGACGACGGCGCCTAGTCTGAATAAGATTTTTAGCGTCTTTTTTAGCGTCTGCTTTTGATTTCCTGGCCATAATTACTGCCGATAACTCCCCTGCGCTTGATCACTGACAATTTTGCCGTGCTCAACAGCGATCACTCGCCGCTTCAAGCGATTCACGATTTCTGCATTATGCGTCGTCAAGATAACGGTTGTGCCGTATTTATTGATCTTTTCGAGCAACCGCACTATGTCCCAGCTATGCTTCGGGTCGAGATTACCGGTCGGCTCATCGGCGATTAAAATCTTTGGCTGACGAACGATGGCTCGAGCGATAGCTACCCGTTGACGCTCGCCACCAGATAATTGGCGAGGAAATTGTTTTTCTTTACCATTTAATCCGACTAATTCGATGACTTTCGGCACGGTATTCTTGATTTCACGGCGCGTCATGCCGGCAATTTCGAGAGCGAAAGCGATATTTTCAAAGACTGTCCGTTGCGGCAAGAGTTTGAAATCTTGAAAAACAACACCTATTTTGCGCCTAAGTAGCGGGATATCTTTGTCGCGCAAAGTATCATAATCAATTCCGCCGACGACGATCTTACCGCTAGTCGGCTTTTCTTCACGAGTCAAAAGTTTCAGTAATGTCGACTTGCCTGCCCCCGACGTGCCGACGATGATGACAAACTCGTCCGGTTCAACATGAAGCGACACTCGACTGAGCGCTGGCTTCCCTGTTTTACTATAAGTTTTCGTGACTCTGTCTAGCAATATCATACGTCTGATATTATAGCATAATCACTACAGTAACTGCACCTCTTATGGTATCAAATAGATGTGT
>JBDTIG010000016.1:0-15235 GCA_039936495.1 Saccharimonas sp. (SeqCode) | reverse complement strand
ACTTTCGAGCTTTTGAGCCACGAGTTTGCTAAGTTGAGCTATGTCATCTCTGACTGACTGATCGTACGCCGTCCGAAAGCGCACAGGTTCTACGAAATCATGCACGAGAGCTGTTAAGCTTGATGTTGTGTTGCTCTGCCTGACATGCGTATAATCTGCCTCGACCTCCATGATAAATCCTTCCAAAGTAAGGGCATCGTGAGATGTTCACGAATATTTTAAATCATAGCAGAAATAACGATGGATGTCAATCAGCGAGATTCATAATACTCTTTTACGAACTCCGCCTTGAAGCTGTAGAAAGAATCATCCGCTATACTATTTCGTATATCATCAACCAATTTTAAAATGAAATGTTCATTATGAATCGTTGCCAGGGTATTGGCTAGTAGCTCCTTCGATCGAAACAGATGGCTCAGATAGGCTCTCGAATAATTTGCACAGGTGTAGCAGTCGCATGTCTCGTCAAACGGCCTAAAGTCAGTTTTATACTCTTGTCTAGTTATGTTTACTCGGCCGTGCCTGGTATAGAGTGCGCCATTTCGCCCAACTCGGGCTGGGCTAACGCAGTCAAAGGTGTCGGCGCCATTCTCGATACAATCAAATATGTCATCTGGCTCCGAGATGCCGAGCATGTGGCGCGGTTTATCTTCGGGTAACTCTTCGCTCATCCAACGGGTAATCTCACCGATCCGGGACTTTTCGAGCGCACCTCCGAGCCCAAAACCATCAAAATCCATATTTCCGAGGAATTTGGCTGATTTCCGACGTAAATCCTCATAGTTTGCCCCCTGAACGACGCCAAACAGCGCCTGAGGCGGTCGATGGCTTCGCTCGGCATTTAGACGCCTGTGCTCGGCTAGGCTCCTGGCGGCCCAAGGGTGAGTTCGGTTGTTGAGCGACTCAATCTGATAATCATAACTATCGTATAGGGTGGTTAACTCGTCAAAGGCGAAAGTGATGTCGGCTCCGATTTGGTGCTGAATTTGCATCGATATCTCTGGAGTGAAGCGATGCAAGTCGCCATTCAGGTGAGATTTAAAGGTTACGCCGTCATTATCGATCCGGGCTAGATTAGCCTTTTTCGGCTGGTGCTCTGGATCGGTACCGGTCATATCGATAACTTTCTTGTAGCCGACACCAAGGCTCATCACCTGGAAGCCACCACTGTCAGTAAAAGTTGGCCGAGACCAGTTCATGAAAGCACCTAGTCCGCCAGCTTGGTCGATGATATCAGGCCCTGGTCGAAGGTATAGGTGGTAAGCGTTAGCCAACACGGCTTGAGCGCCGGTATCAGCTAGCTGTTCAGGGGTCAGACTCTTTAGGGTAGCTTTGGTACCAACTGGTATAAAGGCTGGCGTCTCGATTGTCCCATGTGGCGTCTCAAGAGTACCAGCTCGGGCTAGAGACCCAGAGAGCCGACTATTGATCGTGAACTTGAACGCTTTTGTCATCGAATTTATTGTAACAGATTAGAAACTGCCGACTTGTGCATACATATAACTGTGCTACAATAGACCTGTACTATTTCCGGCCGGCAGGTCGGAATTTTTCGTAGAGACATTATAAGGAATATTAGACAAGGAGATATATATGGAAGATCTAAACATCAAGCAACTGACCTTAGCGGTCAAGACTATATCAGAAGAGAAGAATCTGCCAGAAGAGGTAGTTCTAGAGGTAATCGAGCAAGCTATCGCGGCTGCTTGGCGGCGCGATAATGGCGAACGCGATCAGAACGTCCGCGCTGAGCTAAACTCTGTCGATGGCACAGCCAAGGTTTTCGTCCAGCGTGAAGTCGTCGAAGACGATGAATTCGCCAATGATTTGACTGAAATCAGTCTAACCGACGCCAAAAAACTCAGAAAAGACGCTAAACTCGAAGACGTCATCGAAGATGAGCACGAAGTTGTCAGTTTCGGCCGAGTCGCCGCTCAGACAGCTAAACAAGTTATCTTGCAGCGCCTGAGAGAATCAGAGCGTGAAGTAGTCCTAGCGGAATTCGAAGACAAGATCGGCACAGTTGTAACTGGTATGGTCCAACGAGTTGAGCCTAGGCTAGTTCGGATTGAACTCGGCAAAGCAATCGGTATCTTGCCACAGAGCGAACAAATCCAAGGCGAGTTCTACTCGATTGGCTCTCGCTTAAAAGTATTCATCAAGGATATCGAGCGCGAAAACCGCGGTCCACAGCTTATCTTGAGCCGTGGCAACGAAGCATTTATCGAGTATCTTTTCCGTCAAGAAGTCCCCGAGATGGAAAATGGTGCCGTTGAGATCAAAGCGATTGCTCGTGAAGCAGGCCGCCGTACTAAGATTGCCGTTCGTAGCACGATGCCTGGCGTTGACCCAGTTGGTACCTTTGTCGGTGGCCATGGAACCCGAGTAAATGCCGTCATGAATGAGATTGGTGATCAAGAAAAGATCGACATCATCACTTATGATGAGAACATTGACAGCTTCATCCGTAACGCCCTCAGCCCAGCTGAAATCATCAAAGTTGTAGCTGACAAGGAGAAGAAATCCGCCAAGGTTTACGTCAACGAGGATCAGCAATCTATCGCTATCGGCCGTGGTGGTCAAAACGTCCGGTTAGCTAGTGTTTTAACCGGCTACAACCTTGATATCGAAGCTGGAGTTGCGAAGCCAGCTGAGAAAAAACCTAAAAAGAACATCGAAGATGATCTTTTCTCGGCTATCGAAGAGCAGGGCACGGAGGGATAGACTAAACTAGACGTTACTTAGCTATTGCTTTTCCGTAATGTTTATGGTACTATAGAAGTATAGGGTTAGTAACCAACTGACCCTCTTAGTCTGAAAGTGAACAACATGTCTACGATTGACGTGCTTGTAATCGGTTTCGGAGCAGTTGCCATAGTGTTTTCGTTAATCGCCAGTATTCAGTGGCGCGAGAACAAGAAGAATGGTATCAGCTACTCGAGATAAGACAGCTCCAGGCTAACTCCTCGAACCTACTAGTTCGGGGAGTTTTCTTATTAGCACTCTAACTTGACGAGTGCCAATCTAGCGTGATATAATTCATGGTAGAGAAGAGATAAATTCTCTTTAGGAGGGCCATATGCCAGAAGATTTTGCAGATTTCATTTCACATTTGACTGATAACGCGCGGATGAGCGTGCAGCATGCTGATGCAATTGCTCGGGGCAATGGCAGTAGCTATATCGGTACTGAGCACCTTTTGCTAGGGGTAATGGCCCAAGGCTCAAGCACTGCCGCCAAAATACTGGCCGACGCTGGGCTAACTCTTCAACAAGCCGAGCTGGCGCTCAACATCAAGCCAGCCAAGGTAGTTGTTAGTACCGGCGCAGTGGGACTAAGCGAAACGGCTCTATTAACTTTGCGGATGGCTTGGGACGCCGCTAAAGACAATAATCACGATTATTTAGGTACTGAGCATATTCTCTATAGCGTCCTGCGTCAGAGTAATGCTCGCGCAACAACCCTACTTAGAGATATGAATATTGATGTTGATACCATCATTGAGGAGCTGGAGGGGTATTTCGATCGCAATCAAATTGATCTCGGCGTCGCTGCAAATGATCAAAAACAGCAGCAACCAGTTCGTGGTGGCTCGCTGTCGACTTTTGGAATTGATTTGACCGCCAAAGCTGCTGCCGGAACGCTCGACAGGATGATCGGCCGCGACAAGGAGTGTGAGCGGATGATCACAATACTTTCACGTCGCTCAAAGAACAATCCTGTTTTAATCGGCGAACCGGGAGTGGGCAAAACGGCTATCGTTGAGGGCCTTGCTGGCCGGATAGTCCGTGAAGAAGTACCCGACCATTTGCTCGATAAACGAGTCATTATGCTAGATATGGCGGCTATGATAGCTGGCACTAAATACCGTGGTGAGTTTGAAGATCGCCTCAAGAAGGTTATCAATGAAATTAAAAAGCAGGGTAACGTAATCGTCTTTATCGACGAATTGCATTTACTGGTTGGAGCAGGGTCTGCCGAGGGTAGCATGGATGCTGCTAACATCTTAAAGCCAGCCCTAGCTCGTGGCGAACTACACATGATCGGTGCGACTACACTCGATGAGTACCGTAAGCATATCGAGAAAGATCCAGCTTTTGAGCGTCGTTTCCAAACGATTGTCGTCGAAGAGCCATCGGTCAAAGAAACAATAGCAATCTTAAAAGGGGTCAAAGGCTACTACGAGAAGCATCATCACGTTAGCATATCGGACGATACTATCGAGGGTGCTGTTTATATGAGTGATCGCTACATCGCTGATCGATTTATGCCCGACAAGGCTATAGACGTACTCGATGAAGCAGCAGCTCGGGTGCGCGTTAAACAGGGTCATCGACCAAGCCGCCAGCGTGAGCTAGTCCGAGAACTAAAAGGCCTCAATGACAAAATGGAAGAATCTGTTTTGCGCGAGGATTACGAACGGGCTGCGCTTTATAAGCAACGTATAGTTCAGATTAACCAGAAGATTGATGCCGAGCGCGAAAACCTGAGCAACAAAAAGGCTATCCAGCTCGATGATGACGATATAGCCCATGCTATCGCCGTAATGACTGGCATACCGGTCGAGAAGGTTCAGACTAGTGAAGCGAAATTACTATCGTCACTCGAGAAGCACCTCAGTAAATCTCTGATCGGTCAGACAGAAGCTATCGAAAAGGTCTCCCGCGCAATTCGGCGCTCCCGGAGCGGGATTTCGAGTACTAAGCGACCAATCGGCAGTTTTGTGTTCATGGGGCCAACTGGGGTTGGTAAAACTGAGTTGGCTCGGATATTAGCTCGCGAAGTCTTCGGCAGCGAAAAATCCATGATAAAGATCGACATGAGTGAATTTGCCGAAAAGCATAACACAGCCCGTCTAGTCGGCGCGCCAGCTGGCTACGTTGGTTATGAGGATGGTGGCAAACTAACCGATAAAGTCAGACGACAGCCCTATAGCGTCGTGTTATTTGACGAAATCGAGAAAGCTCACCCTGATGTGTTCCAAATTCTGTTGCAGTTACTCGAAGATGGTTATTTGACAGATGCCAAAGGCCGCCGTGTAAGCTTTCGCAACACTATTATCATCCTGACTAGTAACCTAGGAGCGGACAAGATGATTAAGTCGGCTGAAATCGGCTTCCGTAGTTCGAGCAACCAAGCTAGCAGTTTAGCCGAAATTCATAAGCGCAACTCTGGTTACGCCAAAGAAGAGCTCGATAAATTCATGCGCCCAGAACTGATCAATCGGTTTGACGGTGTCATTACTTTCCAGGCATTGACCAAAAACGAAGTCAGTAACATCTTCGAGCTCCAAGTCGACGAGCTACGAAAGCGGTTGGCCCATAAGGGCCTCGGTTTGCGAGTCCAGACGCGTGCTAAGCACTATATCATCGACAAAGGCTACACGATTAAATTTGGCGCTCGGCCAATGCGACGCGCTATTGAAGATGAAATTGAGCATGCGATTGCTGAAGGGATTTTGGCAGGGGCTTACCACAAGGGTGATATACTGGAGGTACGTATAAGAGGAGGAGCGATAGACATTGGACACTTCACTGAGTCAGACGGCCAAAAGTCAGCAGCTGCCGTCTAACAACGTTAGCAAACGGCGTCAGCGAAGGCTTAAGTCGCTTCTAGCGATCGTGCTCGTCGCCTTACTAGTCGGTCTAGGACTGTTTTATCATTCCTACGTTTACGATTACGTTTACGCTAACTATGTTTACCATCCGGCTAGCCAAGTGAAGGTACTGGCGGACGACTTGGGGTTGACGGAGCGCGGGACTGATATCTTCTACGCCTCTCAACCACTACTATCGGATAGCTCTCAATCCTTTCCTTGTAGCTCCGGTGAGGACAACGCCGTCATACTCGGTTGTTTTGAAGCCGGTAGCGCCTTTCTGAGTCCCGGCTTGATATATGTACTTGATGTTCAGAACCCCTCGCTCAAGGGTGTCGTAGCTGTTACAGCGGCTCACGAGATTTTACACGCCGCTTACGCTAGATTAAACGTTTTCGAGAGACAGAAAGTCGACACAATGATTGAAGTTGAATACAACAAAATCAAAGACGATCCAGTCATCAAAGACCAGATGGCTTATTACCAAATCTCTGAGCCAGGCCAAAACCTTAATGAGCTCCATTCAATCATTGGTACAACCGTCGTCGATATTGATCCCGCATTAGAGTCTTACTATGGGCGCTATTTCAAAGATCGAGAAATACTAGTAACTGATTATCAAAATTATTATCAAGCACTTCACAAAAACGATGCCCAAGTTAAAGGTCTCGAAGCTGAGCTAAAAACCGCCTCGACTGAATTAGCGGCAGATATTGACGCCTACTCTAGCGACTTGAAGCAGTTGAATGCTGACATTGAGGCATTTAACTCACGAGCTAATTCTGGAACCATGTCAAACCGCACTTTCACTGCCGAAAAAAATGCTCTCGTGGCGAGGATTGACGATATGAATGCTAGGGCCTCGGGGATCAATACTCGAGTAGTCGCTTATAACGACAATATCAACTTGCTCAACAGTTTATCAGCAGAGACGCAGTCACTTTACTCTAGCCTAAAGGGTGTCGCTACGACGAAAGCGTCTGGGGTTTAGTCTTGGCGCGTTCACGAAGCTCATTCGTCTGTCAGAACTGTGGTACCAGTTATCCAAAGTGGTCTGGGCGCTGCGACAACTGTGGCGAATGGAACACGCTGCTTGAACAAGCTATCGAATCAGTTGGTAAATCAGCCGTCTCCAAAAGCTCCAGTAGCGGTAGAGTGTTAGCCGTCCAGCCAATATCTCAGATCAACGCGGCTAAATCGTCTCAGCGCATGTCAACCGGTTTTAAAGACCTCGATATTGTGCTCGGCGGCGGAGTCTTGCTCGGCGGCGTAGCACTTCTGGCGGGCCAACCTGGCATCGGCAAAAGCACACTTTTGCTTCAGCTATCGGCTTACATCGCCAAAACGAAGCACGTCTTATACGTCTCAGGCGAAGAGAGTGACGAACAAATCAAACTACGAGCGATTCGGCTCGGCGCCGACGTTGATAGCAACCTAGTATTTGCTTCAAGCACAAGTGCAGACGACATCGCAGCCACGATTCGAGACAAGAAGTTCGAATTAATTATCGTTGATAGCATCCAGACTCTGAACTTGGCCGAAATATCGAGTGCGCCCGGCACAGTGAGCCAGATAACAAACTCAGCTAACGTCATCATACGGTCGGCTAAATCGTCAGGGGCTGCTGTCATTTTAGTTGGCCATGTCACTAAAGAGGGCTCAATTGCTGGGCCGAAAGTCTTAGAGCATTTAGTCGATGTCGTATTACAGTTCGAGGGGGACCGTTATGGTGGGTTCAAGGTAGTGCGCGCTATCAAGAACCGCTACGGTGCAACTGATGAGGCCGCCATCTTCGAGATGGCAGAGCAGGGCCTGAGGATTGTCGACAATCCTTCGGCCGCACTGCTCGCAGAACGGCAAAACGCCGACGGATCAGTAGTCCTAGCTACTCTTGAAGGCAACCGCCCAATCTTGGTAGAGATACAGGCACTTGTCAATCCGACCAGTTTCGGGTATCCTAAGAGGACAGCTAGTGGCTTCGATTTAAATCGACTAAACCTACTTATCGCAGTGCTTGAGCGACGCACGAAATTGAAATTATCCGATAAAGATATCTATATAAACGTCGTAGGTGGTTTGAAGATAGCTGATCAAGCAGCCGATCTCGCGGTTGCAACAGCCATAGCTAGTGCCAGCGCTGGGCGAAAGCTGGACGACGGTGCGGTCGTATTCGGTGAAGTTGGATTGGGCGGAGAGATTCGATCGGTTAATCAGCCTGAACGAAGAGTCGCCGAGGCGAAGAAGCTAGGTTTTACCTATGCTATCGGTCCAGCCGGTCTCGGCAAGAAGAATTCATTTATAAAAAGCGCAACGGATCTCCGGACCGCTTTAATAGACTTTTTGAAAGTCTAGGAAAGAACATCATTTAAATTATGGAAACAAAAGATTTAGTTTTATTAGCGGTAACGCTAGTTATACTCGGAGAGGTGACGTACTTACTGTCACGTCTCCCAAAAACAAATATAAAAGCTAAAGGGCGGGCTATTCTAGTCGACACTTCGGTGTTGATGGACGGAAGAATCATCGGAATTGCCGCAACAGGCTTTATTGGAGGCACACTAGTGATACCGCGTAGCGTTGTAGGTGAGCTACAGTTGTTGGCAGACGGTTCAGATAGCGACAAGCGTTCACGAGCTCGCTATGGCCTCGACATAGTTGCCGAGCTCCAGAAGCTAGAGAACGTTGAAGTCGAGATTCTTCAAGACGGCGATCGCGCCAATGAAGGCGTCGACAACAGGTTGCTGTCGCTCGCCAAACAGCATAATGCTGTTATCTGTACATTAGATTACAACCTAAATAAAGTTGCGGCCGTCGAAGGAATTTTCGTCCTCAATATCAATGAGCTAGCCCAAAGTCTCCGGATGAGCTATCTGCCAGGAGACGAGGCTGTCATAGAGCTAGTCCAAAAAGGCCAAGAGTCTCACCAGGCTGTCGGATACCTGGCGGACGGCACGATGGTAGTGACTGAGAATTCAAGTGCGTACCTCGGTAAAACAGTTCATGTCATAGTGACACGAAGTCTACAAACTGCCGCCGGGAAGATGATGTTCGCCAAGCGAGTCGACCAATCATCCGGCGGCGACAGAGTGCCAAACAAGCACTCCAATCAACCGAAGCAACCCCAAAGGCAACAAACATCTGACAAAACTTCTAAGCAGGAACCCAAGCAAACACCTAAACAGACACCGAGTCAGCAACCTAAGCGAGACACTCAATCGCAACAACAAGGCTCATCCAGGCCCCCTAGACCCACTAATAGCCCTCGTAATGATAACCGCCGCGTGCCTAATGATAAGCGATCTACAAAACCAAGCTCACGCCGCGTCGACCATGAGTCTGAACTTTTGAAACTAGTCAACGGACAGAAGTAGACCTAGAATTTCAGCTCGTCCAAGTCGAAGACTGCCCATGATGGCGGTCTTCTTGTCTAAATACGGTAGCCCGTACGTAGGCTCATACTAATAGATCGATATATCCTGTAAGCGCACTAGTCTTATGGCGTAATCTGCCTAGGTGGTTAATTGGCCGTGGCTGTATCTGATTCGGTATATAACCCAGTGTCGGTAACTGTAGCGGTGACGGTGGTACCCGCCGGCACACTGCTCAAATCAATAGTATCAGAGCCGATGCTACCAGAGACAGTCTTATTTAGCGGTGTCGAACCACCAGCCTTTACTACAATTGACTGAAGAGTGAATGTTTGAGCTGTATAACTGACCGTGGCAGTATGACCTGTGATAGATATTTTTACAGTAGGCCCCTTGTCATTAGCGGCGTGGACATCGTCACTAGAATTCGGGTCGTAGCCATCAGGTGCGCTGATTACTTCCTTCCCAGTGAAAGGATCTTTAACCTTTGTAATCTCAATATCAATCCTAGCTCCAGGAGGGGTAGCGTCAGTAGCGAGTTTCTTTGAGACCTTATCGAACGTCATGGTATCTTTGACTACTCCTGTTGATTTATTGTAGTACGACGGGTAGAGTTCACCGCCTATGTGCTGGATGCCAGCTGGCTCAGTGTACCAATCCTTGAGACCTAGTTGACCTTGGTCGGCGTAGAGCTGTGACACACTCGCCATCGTCCTATCGAGGAACATAGCCGGAATTAGAGAGTTACCCTGCAAGAGTGGCGTCGTGTCGGGGTTACCGAGCCAAACGGCCATTGAAAGTGTAGGCGTGAAGCCGATAGTCCAGAGATCCTTCGGGACAACAACGCCGTTGCGCACACCGTTTGACGTACCTGTCTTTGCGGCTACGTGAACGCCAAGTTTATCTAGGCTATGCATGTAATCGGCGCCAGCCAGCCCTGCTCGCGCTCTTTGATCGCCGGCCATGTCAGCGACGATGTAAGCAGCTTGAGGGTCCATGACTTGCTTGCTGCTAGCTTTATACTCTTGGAGGACTTGGCCACTACTATTAGTAACCTTTAGGACAGAGGATTGCGGAACGTATGCGCCCATCCGACCGATTGTCGCCATGGCGTTAATATGATCAACAAGTTTCACGCCACAGCCACCAATCGCCATCGACAGTCCTGCCTGCGCGTCGGCACCATCAGTACAATAGCTAAAGTCGCCGGCTGCGTGAGTTAAGGCCAGGGTGCTGCCAGGCTTATTGCGCTCACTTATCGCCATTGCCTTGATGGCTGGTATGTTGCGCGAGCGGCCTAGGGCTTGACGGATAGTGATGTTACCCTGGAATTTCCCATCGGCATCACGAGGGATGTAACCATTAAAGTTGGTTGAGGTATCTGACAGAACTGAGCCGCTGCCGTAGTTGGCGTTACCAGGCCCTTGATCTTGCAAAAGTTGAGCGTAGATAAGCGGTTTAATGGTCGAACCAGGCTGGATGAAAGCAGTAGCAGCATTGTCTTGGCCGTAGCCAGGATAGCTAAAGTCTCTACTACCAACTAGCCCCAATATTTGCCCGGTCTTAGTGTTCTCTATTGCCGCTGCACCATTGGAGAATCCGGCATAGTTCGCACAATTCCGATAACCGCAGTTATTGTCGGTCATCGCACCATCGAATATATCTGTCATACTTTTTTCTAGTTGATCTTGAACGTCCAAGTCGAGCGTCGTCGTTACAGATAGCCCGCCTTCACCGACGATAGTCTTACCTAAACTAGCCTCGAGTTGCGCTCGCACCATTAACACAAAGTGGGGCGCTCTTATGTTGGTCAGCTGATCAGCCAAAGGTTTGATTTCATCTAATATCGGTACATTTTTGGCATCGGTAGCTTGTTGCTTGGTTATGTAACCCTCGCTCACCATGTTATCCAGAACCTTATGTTGGCGATCAAGCAGAGCAGCATGCCCGTCAATATTATACGGATCGTATAAACCTGGTTGGTTTGGTATCGAAGCTAGTAGGGCGCATTCTGGAAGGTCCAAATCTTTCGAAGATTTCCCGAAATATGTTTGGGCGGCTGATTCGACGCCGTTACGGCGCCCACCATAAGGTGATTCGTTGAGATAAAGCCCTAAAATTTGGTCTTTACTATACATTCGTTCAACTTCAATCGACAAAATAGCTTCTTTAATCTTGCGCGGAATGCCAGCTAAGCCTCGTTGCGAAGCTTGATCTTGGTCGAAAAAGACTTGCTTGACCAGCTGTTGAGTCAAGGTAGAGCCACCTTGGGTACTATTGCCTTGGGTATTATTGATAAGGGCTCGGAGCGTGCCAGAGATACTAACGCCACCGTGGTTATAAAAGTCTTTATCCTCAATCGCAATGGTAGCTTTGCCCATGCATGGAGCGATAGTACTAGCGTCAACGACCAATGTGTAGTTACCGCTGCCCTTGTCTTCCCATAGAACTTTGCCATTGCGGTCGTAGTACGTTGTGACAGTTGACTTGACCCGAGCGGCCAGAGTACTAGGGCGAATTGCATCTAAATCTTTGCGGTAATAGGCAAATAGGCTTAAGCCCACTAGTACGAGGAGCGCCACCATGATACCGATTGATTTCAGAGCGAAGAATAAACCGCGCCTACTAAACCAGAATCCAGCGACACGCTTCGGGTGTAATCGGTAAAAGAAACGGGCCACAGGATTCTTTGGTAGTGTAGCTAAATACTCAGCGCGTTTACGTGCCTTACTATCTTTGCGAGTACGGTGTTTAATCGCAAGATTCGAGTAAAGACTAACTCGACGCGAAGACTTTTTTCGTTTAGCCACTAAATATTTTTCCCCATAAGCGATACTGATAGCCATTATATCATCTCGCCGTGCTAGTGAGTCAAGTTTTTTTATGATACCATTTAGTTAAAGAGTAATTTGGAAAGAGGACAAAAGTGACGGTCTTATCAGCAGAACTTATCGCGCGCAATATGGTCAATCAGATGACTTTTCTGGATCCTACAGAGTTAGACAAGCAGACCAGAACTTTCTATTTCGGTATCGATCCGAGTGCCGATAGCATGCAAATCGGTAATCTAGCGGCTGCCATGGTAGTGCGCCAATTTATGATGCACGGCTATAAAGCGATTCTACTAGTTGGTGGTGCGACCGGTTTGATTGGCGATCCCGATGGCAAGAAGCAAGAGCGTGACTTAAAAGACCAAGCCACGATAGACCAAAATGTCGCAGGCATAACTAAGGAGTACCAGCGAATCTTTGAAGGCATGCCGTTTGAAGTCGTCAATAACTACGACTGGTTCAGGGGCATCGGCTATTTAGACTTCTTACGTGAAGTCGGCAAAAATGTTAGCCTGACTCAAATGCTCGATCGCGAGTTCGTCAAAGAACGCATCGGCGAAGGTGGTACAGGGATCAGCTACGCTGAATTTAGCTATTCATTAATCCAAGGCTACGATTTTTTGCATCTATTCCGCGATAAAGGAGCTACTTTGCAGCTAGCTGGAGCCGACCAATGGGGCAACAGCGTGGCCGGCGCTCAATTGATCCGAAAACTCGAGGGTGGTGAGGCGCATGTCTTTACAACACCGTTGATAGTCAATAAACAAACCGGTGTGAAATTTGGCAAATCCGAAGGTGGCGCTATTTGGCTCAATCCGGATAAGACTAGTCCTTATAAACTCTACCAATTTTGGTTAAACTGCGATGACGAGACTAGTGAGGATTTGATAAAAGTTTACACCACTCTGGACCTCGAGACTATTGGCGGTCTGATAGCCGAGCAGCGGGAAAACCCTGGATCACGTGTCTTGCAACGCCGACTAGCACACGAGGTTACAGGTTTAGTTCACGGTAAAGAGCGGTGCGATTCAGTCGAGCGGGTAAATGAAGTTTTATTTGGCCAAGCCGATTTCGCTAGCCTGCAAGATAGCGACCTAGAGTTGTTATCACAAGAAATCCCTACCGTGCCTTCTGGCGCGTTAATCGACATCTTAGTGACGGCTGGCACCGCCAAGTCTAACGGCGATGCTAGACGGTTAATTACTTCAGGAGCCGTTTCGGTCAACCAGCAAAAAGTCCTCGAGGATCAACCGATAAGCTCAAAATCACTAGTCAAAAAGGGTAAAAATAGCTTTATCCTAGTGTTAAACGCTTAACTCGAGAATTTACTAATAACCTTAGTGGCCTCTGCGACCAGCTTCTCAAGTCGCTCGCTGGTGGTCGCTTCGGCATTTAAACGTAGCAGCGGTTCAGTATTACTAGGGCGAACGTTAATCCAGCCATCATCGAAATTGACAGTTAAACCATCTAAGATGTTTTGGTCATTGTCCTCAAAATGTTCACCTAATTTGGCTAGCGCGCCGGATTTATCCATGACAGTAAAGTTTGTTTCCTGGATACTTTGGTACTGTGAACGGTACTTGTCGGCCAATTGACTCATTTTGCCACCAGATTCGCTTAACACCTGGATAACCAATAGAGCCGCGATCAGACCAGAATCCGCATAAAAATTGTCTTTGAAATAATAATGCCCCGAATGCTCACCTGCGAAAACTGCATCGTATTTGCGCATATCAGCTTTGATAAAGCTATGTCCAACCTTTGTCCGGACGCCTTTTCCGCCCAGCCGCTCGATTGTTTCTGGTACAATCCGTCCACAAACAGCGTTATATAGGATAGTTGCGCCGGGGAACTTCTTTAAAAAGTATTCAGATAGAATCGCAGCTGTGACAGTCCCACTAACAGACTGACCGTTCTCGTCGACCATAACCGCTCGGTCACCGTCGCCGTCAAAAGCTACTCCAAAATCTGCTTTTGTTTCACGGATGCGAGCCTGTAAGTCGACCAAATTCTCCGGTATCAGAGGATTAGCTATATGGTTCGGGAAGGTTCCGTCAAGCTTGAAGTACATAGCGTCGATGATTAGCGGTACTTTATCAGCTACCTTGGGTATAACTAGCCCAGCCATGCCATTGCCAGCGTCAACTACGACGTTGTAGGCTTGCCAAGATGCAGCATCGACGAAATTCAATGCAAAATTAGCCCATTCGGTCAACACGTCTTGCTTAGTTATTTGTCCCGGTTGAATATCTAGCTTGTAGCTTTTCGAAGCTGCCATGTCGCGAATTTCAAATAGGCCTGACTCCATACCAATTGGCTGCGCCCCACGGCGACATAGCTTGATACCGTTGTCGTCGCCCGGGTTGTGGCTAGCCGTCACCATCGCTCCACCAGCTAAACCATGACTACCAACTGCGAAATAAATCATATCGCTCGCCACCTGACCGATATCCAAAACATCGCGTCCAACTGCCAGTAAGCCATCCATGACGGCCGTAGCTAGCTCCAGTGAGTCAGGACGCATATCGTAGCCAACTGCTACTGGACCAGCGTCTGGCAGCCAAGAACCTAGGCTAGCACCGATTCGCCAAGCAACGTCACTAGTCAGCTCGTCACCAACTTTACCGCGCACGTCGTATGCTTTGAAAATCTGATTTGGAAACATCATAACCCTCCGTATTTACTAACTAATAGTATACATGAAAAAAGTAGGAGCTAAACTCCTACAAAAAAACTCTATTCTTCTCGGCGGAAGAAGGTGAGTTGAGCATTTCCATAACTACGATTGTCCACCACAACAATTCCGTTTATCAGATTTGGTCCCTCACCTCTTCCTAAGTGTGATAATACCATAAGCCCGTTTGGTTTGAGAAGACTAAACAGCTTTATGACTGTGGATAACTGGGGCTGATGGTAAGGGGGATCAGCGAGGATAATATCAAATTGGGGTCCAGTATGATTCTCACACCAGCTAGCTACTGGCGACTTAGCGAGGGTTACTTCATTTCCAACTCCTAGTTTAGCGATATTCTCGGCCAAAATACGCTGCGCCACACCATCTTTTTCGACAAAAGTAACTCGTTTGGCGCCACGGCTCAAAGCCTCGAGCCCAACCGAACCAGTGCCAGCGAATGCATCTAATACGTTCACACCGTCAATCTCGCTACCGATACTATTAAACATCGCGTTACGGATTCGTTCACCCATCGGTTTAGTCCGAGTATTATCATTTGGCGGCGCAGCTAGTACACGGCCGCCAAACCGTCCAGCGATTAATCGAACCGAGGTCAAAGCCCGGCCTCCTTGTAAGCTCGGTACCAGGAGTACATCACCATCCGACAGATCTCGGGTATCAATATCTGGTTAGTCTCGAGCATCAAGCGCTTGCTCCAGCCCTTTTTCCAAAACCGTTCATACATATTTAGTTTATAGATGTCACC
>JBDTIG010000015.1:0-3609 GCA_039936495.1 Saccharimonas sp. (SeqCode) | reverse complement strand
TTTGTCGAGCGGTGCCTCTAGATCTATTTCGAGATCTGGGCGGATTAATACGGTTAATTCGTATCCCTTCATCTATAAAACCTCCTTTGGAATCCATCGATGGATAGTTACTCTGCTTTCAAATAGTAGTAACTTTAGGTTGATATTAAGTATATTATACTAGATATCTCGAGAAAATCCTAGACCCCAGTTAAATCATTCATACTGGTCACTAGTACCTCGCGTGGCCGAGAGCCATCTGGGGGCCCGATGATACCTTGCTCTTCCATCTCTTCCATGATCCGAGCGGCCCGAGAATACCCAATGCGAAGTTTGCGCTGCAGTAGCGTCGTGCTAGCTTTGCGCGAATCGATGACAACTTGGCAGGCATCGTTAAACATACTATCGTTGTCTCCGCCATCCATATCCATCACTGAGCCACCGCGGACATTCAAGGACACTGGTTGGCTGATAATCTCTTGGTTATACTGCGGTGGCGATTGCATGCGCAAGTGATCAGCAATTTTTTTGACTTCTTTATTCTCTACCAAGGCACCCTGGACACGGATCGGTTTGTTCATCGTCGTCGTCTTATAGAGCATGTCACCGCGACCGAGTAATTTCTCGGCGCCAACTTGATCTAGGATTATCCGGCTTTCAACTTGGTTACCAACCGTAAAAGCAATCTTGGCTGGCACGTTGGCTTTAATAAGCCCCGTGATGACATCGGCGCGCGGACTCTGCGTCGCAAGCACTAAGTGGATGCCAATTGCTCGGGCTTTTTGAGCTAATCGGACTACTAATCCTTCAACGTCGCGCGGCGCGACCATCATGAGATCGGCCATCTCGTCGATGACGACAACAATATAAGGCATCGCACCATCACGCTCATCGTGTTCTTGCTCATTACCATCTTCGTCCTGAACAACAATCTTTTTCTTCGCTCCACCAAGACTATCGTTATAATCCTCGATATTTAGCTCACCGACTTCAGCTAGCAATTTATAGCGCCGCTCCATCTCGTTGACCGCCCATTTAAGCGCGCTAACTGTCTTGTCAGGTTCAGTGATAATCGGCGTCAGTAGATGCGGGATATCTTTATAACGCGCCATCTCAACTTGTTTCGGGTCAACCAATATCAACTTCATGCGCGCCGGAC
This sequence comes from Saccharimonas sp. (SeqCode), assembly GCA_039936495.1. Lineage (GTDB taxonomy): Bacteria > Patescibacteriota > Saccharimonadia > Saccharimonadales > Saccharimonadaceae > Saccharimonas. Next base: position 2,471 of record JBDTIG010000015.1, on the reverse strand, counting down.
TATTACGATATAGTAAGCTACAAAGCAGCGTATTAATCATGACTGATTTACCAGAATTAGTCTGACCAGCAATCAATAAATGTGGCATTTTATTTAGCTCGCCAACGATCGCCTCGCCCGCGATATCACGTCCGACTACGAAACTTAGCGGCTCATGATCAGTCCGCCACTCGCGGCTCTCGAGCATACCGCGTAAACGCACATCAGCGGCTCGCTTATTTGGAACTTCGATACCAACGGCTCGTTTGCCTGGTATCGGTGCTTCAATCCTGATGGTCCTGGCTTCGAGATTTAGAGCGATATTCGATTCGAGTTGCGTGATACGCGCTAGTTTGACACCACTAGGCGGCAAGAGCGTGTACTGCGTCACCTTTGGCCCGATATTGGCGCCTTCCATCGTGACATCGATACTAAATTCGCTCAGGGTGCGCTTGATAATTTCAGCGTTACTTTTGACGTCACCTGGGTCAGCTGGCACTTGTTTTCGCTCGAGCAAATCGAGACTCGGTTGCACCCAATTCGGGTCGATCATCGAGACCAGTGCAGCCTGGTCATCGACGTCCTTATCGGACTCAAGTGATTCTTTGGCGCGCGAGGCGGCTGCCAAACGGCGTTCTTTGGCATTTAGCATTGGTACGCCAGCATTCATCTTGAATTCACCAGCTGGAGCTTCGGCTTTCCTCATGACGGCTTCGTTGGAGTCCGCTTCGTCTATAACGGCGCTGCCAAACATCCGTTTCATAAGGTCAACGACGTCCGCAAACGATAGACTAAGCATAAATAAGCCAGTCACGACGATGAGCAATACATATATGATCACGCCAACGGGCATGTTAACTAAAGCTGTCATCGCGCTATTTAGGCCATCTCCGATAACGCCACCAGTTGTTGCCCCACCCTCGCTGCGGAACAGCCCAGTTAGACCACTCAACCAAACGATAATCAAGATCGAGGCCACTTTCATGACAGCCGGTATACGGTTGTCCTCACCCTTAAACACTTGAATCGCCATATAGATACCAACAAAAGGTATCGCATAGGAGGCTAGGCCAATCATACGGATTAAGAAGTCGAACACCCAGTTAAACACCGGCCCGCCCATGCCAAACCAAGACACTACCAGCAGCAGCGAGAACACAATCAATACTACTGCCCCAGTTTGCGACCAGAAGCCTACCGGCAGCGCATGCTGAGGAGTATCGATTTTTTGTTTTTTTCTGGTTTTGTTGTGTTTTCTCTTCGCCATAACTTCTATCCTAGTATACGCTAATTGGTATCTTTATAGATGTAACCACATTGTAGCACAAATTACTACAAAAAGCAATAGCCATTAGTTTTAATCTAGTAAGCTTGTCTGTCGCTGGACTTTGGAACTGTCGCCTCGCTATCAGGGATCTGACGTGGCGGGAATCGACGGCTAGAATTGTTCGAATTGTTCGAATTGTTCGAATTAACCTGGTTATTTGAACTGTTAGGGTTGCTCGGGCCATTCGGATTAGAGCCAGGGTTAGTCGGACGGTCCTCTGAGTTACCAGTCGAATTTGGTCGCGATGGTCGTTGACCGGAGTTGCCAGAGCCAATCTCGTTGATAACCGGTATAACGATAGGTGTGCGGTGAGTTTGATCATATAGAATATGAGTTATCTCGTCTTTGATCTCTTTTTTGAGTGCATCTAGGTCGTGTTTGCCACTAAATTTACGAGCAACTTTCTGCTTCAAATAAGCACGTATCATACCCATCAGTTCTTCACTATCACGTAGGTAAATAAAGCCGCGGCTGATGATATCTGGGCTCGATAAGAGCCGACCGGTGCCGCGTTGGATAGTCAGGACGACCACGAACATACCCTCTTGAGACATGTGGATACGATCTTTTAGAACTACTTCGCTAACTACTTCGCCAGCGTCATCATACATAATGCCACCGACATGAATCCGTCCAACTTTTTGAGCGCCTTCGGCCGTGAATTCAACTATATCACCAGCATCACAAACAAATATGTTTTTGCGTGGGATATTGCATTCTTTTTCAGCCATCTGGGCGTTATGGACTAGCATGTGAAACTCACCATGATACGGAATGTAGTATGTCGGGTTAACCGCTTGGATAACTCGCAAGTGATCGTTGTAATAGCCGTGACCAGATATATGTAGTGGGCCAACGCCGGTTAGGTGTGTTTTACCATTTTGGATGATATCGCCACCTTCGCGCATCAGCCCATCAACAGTTCGAACGACATACTTCTCGTTACCAGGGATTGGGTTAGAGCTAAAGACAACTACGTCGGTACTTTTAATCTTTATGTACTTATGGGAACCATTGGCCATCCGGTTTAGAACCGCCGAAAACTCACCCTGACTACCAGTACAGACTATCGTAACTTTATCGTCCGACAGCTTTATGATGTCTTCCATCTTCATGACAGTATCTTTTGGCACCTTGATGATGTTAGTTCGCAGCGCTACTTCCA
>JBDTIG010000014.1:0-9123 GCA_039936495.1 Saccharimonas sp. (SeqCode) | reverse complement strand
CGATCCGTACAACCTACTCTGACATCACTCTACACTCTCAACCCCATCTCTGTTATACTAATAGATAATTGTGAAAAAAGAATCTATCATCACCCTACCAAATCCAAATTTGCGTAAGCGCTCTGCCAAAGTTCACGTCATAACTGACGAGACCAGAGCACTCATCAAAGACATGGTAGACGCTAGCCTCGACTGGGAAGACTCACGCCCCCACGAGATCAGCGCGGCACTCGCCGCCGTCCAGATCAACCGGCTAGACCGAGTCATAATAGTGCGAAGTGACTTCGAGGACAAAGCCGAACGCGAATTCACTCCGCTGATCAATCCAGAAATAGTCAAATACGAAGGTGAGAAAATCGAAGATTACGAAGGTTGCCTAAGCGTCGACGGACTGTACGGCAAAGTCACTCGGGCTAGTAAAATTCGTATCAAAGCGCTAAACATTGACGGCCAAGAAGTCCGGCTCAAGGCTGACGGCTTCCTAGCTAGAGTGCTCCAGCACGAAATTGATCACTGTAATGGCCAGATGTTCGTCGACCATATTATAGATAAACGTGACGGCTTCTACAAACTAGATGACTCCGGTGAACTCGAGCCACTCGACTACGACACTCATATAAAGGACAATCATGCCCTCTGGGACTAACCAGCCGATTGTCTTTTTCGGCACTGAAGACTTCAGTCTATACTCGTTACGCTCTCTAGTTGAGCACGGCTTCAACATCGTTGGAGTCGTCACCAAACCCGACTCCAAGCGCGGACGTAGCAATCAACTAATCGAGCCAGCTGTTAAAACCTATGCCGTATCTAAAGGCATCAAAGTCTGGCAACCATCGAAGTTATCAGATGTAACCGATGATATCGATCAACTCGATCGACCATCGGGCGTGCTAGTTAGCTTCGGCAAGATTATTCCTGAACGAATAATTAATTTATTCAGTCCCGGCATCATAAATGTCCACCCTTCCCTGCTACCAAGATACCGCGGTCCTTCCCCAATTGAATCAGCCATTCTAAATCGTGACAGCTCGACAGGAGTGACAATCATGCAGCTCGTCAAAGATATGGATGCCGGACCTATTTACGCGCAAAGCACCTATCAGCTCGACCAAACTGAAACTAAACCGCAACTCTATGAAAGACTAGGCCAGCTCGGTGCAGACCTATTGATAAAATACCTCCCACTCATCCTAAGTGGTGAAATTACACCAATGCCCCAGGATAACGCGCGCTCTAGCTATTGTCACTTGCTGGCAAAGAGTCAGTCTCTGCTCGACACGAAGAACTGCACCTCTGACGAGCTTGAAGCTCAAGTCCGTGCCTACCTCGGCTTCCCAAAGTCACGCCTAAGCGTAGGTGAACTCGAAATAATTGTTACTAAATCGCATACCAAAAAAAGCGGTGAAACACCGCTTGACATCATCTGCGCCGATAACCGGTACCTATCAGTTGACGAGCTGATCGCCCCTAGTGGCAAAACGATGACGCGCGACCAATTCCTACGCGGCTACAAAATTTAGCTAGAAATACCTACCAGAGTCGACCAAGTCTTAAGCTTGATCGCCTAAGATCGCTTCACGATTCGCTAAAATCTCAGTCTTTAGACTTTCGAGAGTCTCTGCCACCACTTCTTTATAATCAGGACGGTTGAGGCCGAGCCACTTCAACGACGCATATTCAGCTAGCATGACGTTTTGTGGAACATCCGCCGGTGCCCCTTGCTGCAGTTTCTGATAGATAGTGTCCTGCGCATAGTCTGGCGTGTGAGCTGTTATCCAAGCATTGACGACATCATCTTTGCGGTCTATAAATGCCTCAAACTCTTGGAGTTGTTCATCGGATAGGCCGTCACTGAGTTTGGTACCGACCCGAAGTTCAAGCTGTTCTCTGAAATGATCGAGAAAAAGTTTCTTCTGGTCTTCTGGCAAACTGCCTAGGCCGATATCATTCAGGAAACTGTCATCTAGTTGAAACATTATCTTCTTTACCCCTTTATACTCTACTAGTTAAATCTAGTATATCACTTATATTTAGCCTATCTTGCTAAACGCATAGCCGAACTTGGCTGAAGAATCCGCGATAGCCTGCAAAGAGTCAACTTTCAACGTACCAGGGGATGCAATCCGCCACTCGCCATGAGCTTGATTAAAGTAAGCTGCGCCAAGTTTATGCAACTTCGGACCAGCATCTTTTAGCACATTTGCCCATTTATCCTTGGGTATGCCCATATCCTTAAAGGTCTCGTACCAACCCTCGCCCGAGTGGACATTAAATGTAGCTTCGGGGTTCAATAACCCATGCCCTAAGTCGGCTGGCGCTGCCCCAGACTGACCATCTACGCCAGGCTTAGGAATATCACCATCACTAGCAGGCTGATGGTCGCCCAGTCCAGGACCAGAGTGATTGCCTACCCCAGAGCCGGAAAAGTCACCCGCAGCACCACCAGGCTGAGCGCCTAAGTTACCACCGCTATTACCACCTGTATTGCCACCACCGCTGGTACCTTTACTAATCGAATTATGCCCACCGCCGAAAATGTTATGAAGCAATGATCCACCAACGTAACCAGCGACGGCTAACGTGCCGGCGCGTAGTATCGTACCACGGCGACGCTTACGTAGTTTGTCGCCATCAGCGTCATATTTAGCATCATAGGTGTTAGCCCTACCAGTTAAGATATCGTCGTCAGTCGCACCAACGCCAAGCAATGAGCGTTGCCTCGAGACATCCGCCTTTGTTTCGTCATCCAGCTGATCGATACCGCCAGTCACGCGAGTCGCGTAACCACGACCGAATCGTGTGCCTAAGGCTAGGCCTGCTGCTCCAACCGTACCAGCACCAAGTGCGAATACCACAGCCCCAGCCGTAATACCGAGCATAGCTGATTTCGCTATTCGCCAAGCTAATGGACCACGGTTTAACCATTTCGAGAATTTATCAGCAAACTTCCAAATCTTGCGACCTTCGAGAGATTTCTTTGATTCCTCACGTAACTTATTTTGTTCAGCGACCCAGTGAGCGTCAACCATAGCGTACTTATTAACCAAGAGTGGCTCAGCGGCTAGCTGATCGTGCAATTCGGTCCGGGCAACCTCGCGAGATAAGCGCTGATATTCTGCCTCGGCAGCTAAATAATCGCTAGATTCGCGTCCAAAAGCATGGCGCTGACGTTTAGCAGATAATTTCGCCCAAGCGCTACGCGCTAGGCTAAGCTGGCCGTTTAAATCGTCAAGTCGATTAAGCCGATCGGCGTCAGGCGTGCCCAACAGCGCTATCGGTACACGTGCTGCGACCGGTATAGTAGCAGTAGTAGGTGATCCAATCGGAGCTATTGGTACGCGAGGAGCGGTGGTAGGTGCTGTTCCCAACGGTGCAATCGGTACGCGAGGAGCGACTGGAGCAGTAGGTGCTCCCAGTAGAGCTATTGGTACACGGGGAGCAGTTGGAGCAGTTACAGAAGCAACACCGCCAGCAATCATACCATCTACGCTGCTAGAAGCCGCGTACTCAAGTAGTTCAATAATTTCACTATCATTACTTATATCTCCGACCCTCAACGCTGTTTCGTCACCATAGACTCTAGCGTCGACCATAGCAGATCGAATAACGCTAGCAACCGTTTTGGCGCCACTAGCAATATCGTCAGTCGCATCAATTATCGCCTGGCCTATCTGGTCGACAAACGGTACGAGGTCTCTAGATTGATTATAGACACCATTCTCTCGCTCACGCTCTTCCAGGCCTTCATGCACCGTGTGCTTATGACCTAGTCTATCGACGCCATCTCCAATCAGCTGGTCTAAATCACCCTTCTCCGCGTAGCTCATGTAGCGCCCAGACTTATGGCCGCTTCCCCTTGGAATATGAACACCGCCTGCTCCATCGACAGTAACCAAGTCACTTATAGACTGAAGATTATCGAACCGCTCCTTAGCGGCAGCACGCTTCTCTTTGTACTCATCGGACAACGAGGCTTCGTATTTCTTAGATGATTTTGGCGACATAGTGGTGATGGTCCTATATTCTTTTACTTGTTTATGTTTACATACTAGCATAAACATGATAAAAAGTCAATAGTATACTATACCATTGACTTTTTACATCTGGAAATCGGTGTTAGCTAAGCGTGCGCTTAACAATTTCGCGAGTGAAGAATTCGAGCTTGTCGCCGACTTCAAGCATCAGTTTCTTGGTAGTTTTGAGCTCTAGGCCACAAAGTTCGCCTTCGAAGACTTCTTTGGCCTCCATCTTTTGGCGCTGGACCGAGACTACTTCAACTTCAGCTAATTGTTCGTCTTTGCGCTTGGCTCGGGCCAGCATCTTGGCACTGGCTTTGCCCTTGGTAACTTCGCCACCACAGATGACACTGTTGCGATCGATGCGGAAAATACCCTTCAAAGTTAACTCACCTAGTTCAGTTTCGACGACTTCAGGTGCTAGCATTTGCTCCATACTTTGCCGTGCATCATCAAGTAGCTCGTAGATAATTCGATAAATCCGAACTTGGACCTTGTCGCGCATCGCTAGGCGTTTGACGGCTGGCTGCAATGTAACGTTGAACCCGTAGATAATCGCACCCGATCCGCTCGCGCGACGAATATCGTTTTCGCTGATATTGCCGATACCGCTACTAATAACTCGCAAATCAATTTCGCCACCAGTGTCAACTAGTCGTAAGCTATCGATAATCGACGTCAGAGAACCCTGGACGTCAGCGCGGACGATAACATCCATCTCTTGTGAGTCACGGCGCTGGGTCATCATCTTTAGTATATCTGCACCTGTGATGTTGGTGCTGGCGGCTGAGCGGGCAATTTCAAGCTTAGCTTGTTCGACGTGTAATCTAGCTTCTTTTTCGCTCTTCACCACCACAAATATATCGCCAAATTGAGGCACGTGCTTGAACCCTGTGACTGTTACAGGAGTTGCAGGACCAGCCTCTTTGAGCACATTGCCTTTGAAATCTTGTAGAGTGCGGATTTTGCCATAAGTGCTACCGGCTACGACAAAGTGGCCAGGCTTCAGGATACCTTGTTCAACTAATAAGTTCACGACTGAACCGCGACCTTTTTCCATGTGAGCCTCGATAACTAGACCTTCAGCTGGTACGTCGGTGTCGGCGCGCAACTCTTCTAGGTCAGAAACTAATAGCACCATATCGAGCAATTTATCGATATCGATATTTTGCTTGGCACTAATTGGTACCATCACCGTGTCACCACCCCATTCTTCAGGGTTAAGCTGGTGCTCACTAGCGAGTTGAGCTTTAACCTTATCAGGGTTAGCACCCTCTTTGTCTATTTTGTTGATAGCAATTACAATCTTGGCGTTAGCATCACGGGCGAAGCGGATTGCTTCGACTGTCTGTGGCATGACGCCATCGTCAGCGGCTACAACGATAATCACGACATCGGTCAAAACTGCGCCGTGCTGCCGTAAAGCCGCAAACGCTTCGTGGCCAGGCGTATCGAGGAGCGTAATCGGGTGGCCCTTATGGATTGTCTGATAAGCGCTAATATACTGCGTTATACCGCCTGCCTCGCCGGACGCGGCATGTGTGCCTAAAATTGCATCAAGTAAAGTAGTTTTACCGTGATCAACGTGTCCCATGACGGCAACAATCGGCGGTCGAGCCAAGGCATTTTCCGACGGGTTATGTAGCTGTTGTCCAACGAAATGCGCACCACTAGTGACTTTGCGGCGTAATTCAACGTCTAGACCAAGCTCTGAAACAATTATCTCAGCTGTCTCGAAATCGATTCGCTGGTTAATCGTAGCAATGATACCGTTTTTGAATAACTCCCCCACTAGCTGCGTTACCGATAGGTTTAGGGTAGTAGCGAGTTCACCGACCGTCACCGAATCTGCTATATTCAGGATCTTTTCTTCTAGTTGGCTCATCGTTATCTCCTCTCTGCCTAAACTATCGGTAGGCATCCGTTTTAGGGTTACACTTTTATTATTTTTTCTTGTTGGTCAAACTGAGACTAATCTTGCGATTGTCTTTATCAATCTCGAGAATAAAGAAGTCTTTGCGTTGGTTTAGAGTGAAAACCTTTTCAGGGTCAACATCGCTACCACCGCCAAGTTCTGAGACATGAACCAGCGCTTCGACGGCTGGACTGATTTGTACAAATGCGCCAAATGGCGTGATTCGTGTCACCGTACCTTCGATTTTATCACCGCTATTGAACTTCTCAACTTCGCCAAGCCATGGGTCTTGTGATAATTGCTTAACACTTAGACTTAGGCGTTCTTTGTCGATTGAGATAATCTTTGCTTCGATAGTATCGCCAACTTTAACGTAATCAGCTGGGCTGTTAACACGCTCCCAAGATATCTCGGAAATGTGCACCAATCCTTCGATGCCGTCAACGTTAACAAATACGCCGAAATCAACGACGCCAGTCGCGACGCCTTTTACGACATCACCGACTTTTAGTTGCTCAAAGCGAGCAGCTAAACCGTCTTTGATAGCTTCTTTTTCAGAAAAAATCAATTTGTTGGCTTTGCGATCGCAATCAAGAATCCGCACTTTCAACGATTTTGAGACTAAGACGTTAAGACGTGACAAAATCTCGTCTTTGTCGGCACCACCAACTCGTGGATAATGTTCAGCTGATAGCTGTGAAACTGGCAAAAAGCCACGGACACCTTCGTATTCAACCAGTAGGCCGCCACGATTAGCGTCGTATGGTGTAACGTCGATCGTTTCACCGGCTTCCATCTTTACTAGTACTTCTTCCCAACCATGGTCTTTAGCAGCTTTGCGTAAGCTTAGCAGCGAATAACCGTTATCTAATTCGGTGTCGACGACACTAGCCGTCACTTCGTCACCGACGTTTAATTGTCTATTAAATCCAACTTCGCGGCGCGGTACAAATCCGACACCCATCGCGCCGAGATCGACGAGCACTTCGTGCTTACGTACGGTCAGGACGTGTCCTGTAATTACTTCTCCAGCTACTATTTGCTTGACGCTTGAATCAGCGAGCAAATCATCCATTGTGATTGTGGCATCTGCCATAACGATAGTAAGTTAGCGAATAAATAGCCCTCTCGCTTTGATTATCAAAGCGGGTGCTTTCGCTAACACTCTCCTTTCTTAAGTTTAATATTTCTTGGCACACCCTAAGATAGAGTTATGCGCCTAGATTAGCTATATTGTACACTAGTTATAGAGATTAGTCTAGATGAGGCGCTGTGATCGAATCAGGGCAATACTGGCTCCGGCTAATAGGGTAGCTCCAGCGATTGACAGTGCTGTCGAGCCTGGACCAGTATGAGGTAGATTATCAGCCGACTTATCGTCGTTTGCGCCAGCTTGAGCAGTGCTGGGGGTGGCGTTAGCATTGGCCTTGTCGCTGGACTTGCTGGTTTCAGCAGTCTTATCTTTATCTTTCGACTGGGATTCGAGTGCTGTCTTTAGGGCTTGATCATTGTCCTTCTGAGCCTGCTCGGTTGGCGAATCAACCTTGGTCTGCTTCGAATCATCTGAAGGTTGAGCCTGGCTAGGGCTCTTCATGTTTCGTACAGTGATAATGGCACCAATCAGCGCTACGGCTAGCAATGCGCCGACTACTACAAATGTGACTACACCACCTGCCTCTTTAAGTCGTGACATGACAACGATTATCTCCTTAATATTCCATTATTATACATCTTTGAGACAAAAAAATCAACCAATCAAACTATGCTATTATAAATCCATGATTATAGCTATTGATACTGGTGGGACCAAGACGCTTATATGTGCATTTCATAAAAACGGCAAGATGGAGACGATTGCCCGATTTCCAACGCCGGCAGCACCGGTCGACTACGTGGCTTTGCTGAAGCAAACTATCCGCGATAAATTTCGGCCCGATGAGGTTGAACTGATCGTATTAGCGCTACCTGGCATCATCAAAGACGATGTAGCTATCTGGTGCCAAAACCTCAAGTGGAGAAACTTCAACGTTCAGAAGCAACTCGGCAATACGCTAGCTGGCGTGCCAATTCTGGTCGAAAATGACGCTAATCTCGGCGGTCTATCAGAGACGCGCGCCTTAAACCCAATCCCGAAATCTTCGCTTTATATCACCATCAGCACTGGTATCGGTAGCGGATACTCTACTAACGGGCATATCGACCAAGGATTACGGCTCAGCGAAGCAGGGCGAATCTTGATCGAATATCGTGGCAAAATCGCTACCTGGGAAGACACAGCCTCGGGCAGCGCTATCGTCCGAACTTACAAGAAGATGGCCCGTGATATCAAGAAAAAGCGCACCTGGAACGCCATCGCTGATCGAATTAGCCGTGGTTTCGTCTCGCTAATCCCTGTCATTCAGCCAGACGTTATCATCATCGGTGGTAGTGTCGGCACTTATTTCAACCACTATTCGGTTCAGTTAAAGGATTTACTCAATAATCGCTTACCAGCTAATATCCCATTACCGAAAATTGTTAAAGCTCAGCATCCTGAACTGGCTGTCATCTACGGGTGTTATTATTATGGCAAAGATCACCTCGCTAATAAATAATTGTCTGACTATCGCTTCTGAATACCCCCATCTAAGCGGGTTATCCATCGAGCCGGGCGCCGAATTCACCTGGGATAGTGCTAATGTCAAGATTATATACGATCCCAACGACCCCAATCTCCCAGTACAGCTGCTCCACGAGCTAGGACACGCCGTGCTCAAGCATAGCGCCTATAAACAGGATATCGTCTTGCTAAAGCTAGAGAGAGATGCCTGGGAAAAAGCTCAATCACTCGGTAAGGCTGTAGCTATAGATATAACCGACGAGGTAATCAAAAACTCCTTAGATACCTACCGAGACTGGCTACATGACCGCAGTCTCTGCCCTAACTGTAGCGCTACTGGCGTACAAATATCTGAACACTACGAATGTATCGCTTGCGGCCAGGCTTGGCGGCCAAACGAAGCCAGATCTTGCGCGCTCAGACGCTACAAAACTAAAATACACCCGGTTTAAAGGGTGTATTTTAGTTTTTGAAGTAGCTTAGTTTATAAAACTACTTTTCGCTTGTTACTTTGGTGCGACGAGAAATTCGTCCGCCCTTAGCACCTGCAATTCGTGCAAGCTCAGGGTTAGCTGCAAAGCCACCAGTATGTC
>JBDTIG010000013.1:0-4749 GCA_039936495.1 Saccharimonas sp. (SeqCode) | reverse complement strand
TATAAGCCTCACCCAACACCTGCAATACTAAGTTCTCCAACTCTCCTCTCCCGGGGGCCGCACTGATTAGCGCACTTGAATCGAGTATGAATACCTGGCGGAAACGTAGATTCTCTGATAGCGGCGTGTCAGCGTCTAGTAACCGATTAGCAAAAGCGTGGATAATCGTCGTCTTGCCCGCTCCGGCCGCTCCAACTAATACGGCATTCTGGCGGCCTCCACTGCTAAACGTATCAACTAGCTGATCGACCGTCTGCATATGACTAGGCACCTTGACTGTTGGTAGCACCATGCGGCCTTGCATTTCTTTACTAATATTGCGCCCAAACCGATCTAGCAGCGGTATCCAACCAAATGACCAATCGCGCGCTATCCCGCCAGTACGGCGAGGCTTCTCGTGTAAATCAATCATTCTTTGTAGACGCTCCTGCCAAGCAATTGCATGATCTAGATCAGCACTGTCCAAATGAATATGCGCTATGATTGACTCATAGTTTGAAAAGCTCCGGATAATTGCGACCGTCACAACGCTGCCATTAATCAAGCTCAGCCCGTGCTCTTGCCGGATACTATCAGCCGACTTCCAGAGCTCTCTAATAGCATTTGGGTCTTCACTAGCGAGTGAGCGCACCAACCCTGGCGTTAGCCCGAACCGCAATGACAGAAAACGCCCACTCGCCGTTTGAGCCAAGGCTTCAACAACATCTAGCACCGACGGATTAATTCGCAATCGACCCAGTATATCGCCCGATAGTAGGGAAGTGATGCTATTTGATTTTCCAGCTGGCAAGGCTACCAGATACCAAAAATATATTCGATAAATCATATATATCAACGGGGTAGTTGCAATCAATAACCAACCAAGTGGGTCACCAAGCCAAACAATTATCGCGACACCTCCTAGGAAAAACAAGGCAATAAGCCACGGCAAAATAGCGACCCAACTGCGAAGCCTTACTCCTAGGCGAGCCAAATGGCTGCGCGCCGACATAAAGTCTATCCTCAGATCTTCCATGGTACCCAACCTACAGCGGCGAACCAGATGGCTACTATCGGGAGTAATGGTACAAGAGGCCAAACCACCAGTTTCAGCATCTGCAATATTGACGATATTAGTAGAGTGACCGACCCTATGACGATAACTAGCGTACGCATGACGGCGCCGATGACCCGAGAGAGCAGTTTATCGACTAAATTACGGAGCTGAACGCCAATCGGTCCATTAATTTTACCGGCCGAAATCTGCCTAAACGGTGAAAACAGAGTGCGAAGCAGTAGATCGATCGAGAAATAATCATAAATTCCGAGTAACTTTCCCCCGGCCTCTCGAAAACACCGAACCCAACCGGTGGTGTACCACCACGAAATTACACCCACTATTAGCATACTAGTTATTGTACCTTAGCTATATTGATTACGCTACAGGTATCAACTGCTGTTTCGTAGTATAATGAATCCCACATGCAACAAACTTTCACAACCTTTGTCGGCAAATCAGTTCGTCGCCTAGCGAAGCTACGCGGTGGCGGTAGTGCGCTACCTGGCTTATTCGCGGAAACAATCGACCCAGGCTTCATCAAGCGGACTCTATCATCGCTTCCAAGCGGTATCGTCATAGTAACTGGCACCAACGGCAAAACAACAACTACCAAGCTAGCAGTGGAGCTGCTAGAGGGCCAGGGCATGCGTGTCTTTACTAACCGTACCGGTAGTAATTTCACGCGCGGCATCGCCGCTGCCCTACTCGGTGAAATCGATAACCGCGGGCGTCTCGATGCTGACATCGCCGTTCTAGAGCTCGACGAGGCCTATGCTGTGAGATTTGTTCAGACGATTAAGCCAGACTATTGCTTACTACTAAATGTATCACGCGATCAACTCGATCGCTTCGGTGAGATCGATCAAGTCGCGAACCTACTGCGCAAAGTTGCCAGCGCCACTACTCGAGGAATCGTAATCAACCGAGACGATCCATACCTTTATAGCCAGAAAACATTAGGTAGCCTCGCTATTCCTTTCCGCACATTTAGTGTCGCTGCGAGCCTCAAAGATCTGTTCCCCACTGACAGCGCGATCCATGGTGATGATTCTGAGGTAGGAAGTTTAAAACTGAGTGACTCCGACGACACCATCCTTACTAAATTAACTGAAGACACCGCCACATTCGAATTCGATGGGGCTACGCATAGTACAAAAATTTTGCTCAAAGGTGCTTATAACGTCCAAAACGCCACTGGTGCAATTGCGATCACCAGAATGATTATGGGCGACAATCTCGATAACGCTAAACTAATGGAATCCCTGGCTAGCGTTACTCCTGCTTTCGGTCGCGGCGAAACAATCAGTATCTATGACCAGACATGCGAGATAGTTTTGGTGAAAAATCCTAACGGTTTCCAGTCAGCACTAAAGAGTTTCCCAGTGACAAACCAGGCGACGATGCTGGCAATCAATGACCAATATGCCGACGGTCGAGACGTTAGCTGGCTTTGGGACGTTGATTTCTCGAGTCTCAGTAAATCTGGCGTCGCCATGGTGTCAGGTGTCCGGGCTTATGATATGGCTCTGAGATTGTCCTACGACCAAATCGAAATCGATAACGTCAGCCCGGATATTATCAGCGCCCTCAAGCAATTGTTGCGCGACCATAAATCTAAACCACTCCGCATATTCTGCACCTATACCGCGATGCTTCAAATCCGGCACCAGCTAACCAAACTAGCTAAAGCAAAGGCTACTCGATGAATAAAACTGAAGTTAACATTCTTCAGCTATATCCGCGCGACATGAGCATATATGGTGACTGGGGCAACGCTTTGGTCCTGAAACGACGGCTTGAGTGGTACGGTTATAACCCCGTCTTGTTAACCTATAATCCCGGCGATACCCTGCCAGCGGATATTGATATTGTTATCGGAGGTGGCGGACAAGATAGTGGTCAATTGACGATAACTCAAGACCTACAAAAAATCGGGCCAAAGCTACGAGAGCTCGCTGACGCTGACGTACCAATGCTGATGGTTTGCGGCCTCTACCAATTATTTGGGCACTCATTTACCACCATAGATGGTGATGTTATACCGGGTATCAACTTGCTCGACATCGAAACTCACGCCAGCAATGAGCGCATGACTGGTAATCTGGTAACAAATTCGAGTGAGTTCGGCGAGATTATTGGTTTTGAAAACCATAGTGGTCAGACTATGCTTGGGCAAAACGTCAAACCGCTCGCTAAAGTCGTAAAGGGCGCCGGCAACAATGGACGCGACTCAACTGAAGGAGCCCGCTACCGAAACGTCATCGGCACCTACACCCACGGTCCCTTGCTACCGAAAAACCCTTTAATTGCTGATTGGATAATTGAGAAAGCTGTTACTCGAAAATTCGGCGAATTCAAATCAAAAGAACTAAAAAATCACTACACCAATCTAGCGCGTAATATCGCAAAACGTCGACCGCGCTAACAAATAACTATTTAAAATACGAGGGTTAAGCCTGTTAAGATTTTTGTAATTTTTCAAGATCACGAACAACTTGGCCACCATGTCCGACTGGCGTGACACGACCATAGACTTTAACGATTTGTCCATCAGGATTGATGATAAACGTCTTGCGCAAGATGCCTTCATTGCCAAACATCTTTGGACCCCAAGCGCCATAAGCCTTGATAACTTCGCCAGCTTCATCGCTCAAAAGCGTGAAATTCAATTCATGCTTCTGCGCAAAATGAGTATGACTCTTTGAGCCATCGCGACTAATACCGACGACCGCAGCATCCAAAGTGCCAATCTTTTCATTTGAATCACGGAAGCTACAAGCCTCGGTTGTACAGCCTGGAGTATCATCCTTCGGATAAAAATATAATACCAGCCACTTACCTCGGTAATCTGAAAGTGAGTGTGTTTGGCCGCTAGAGTCGGCTAGTGAAAAATCTGGTGCTGGATAAGGAATGTCTTGCTTCATAGGCCTATTATACGCTCTTCGCTGAGACTCGACCAGTCATGTATAATATGAGTAATGCCCAATAAGACTTTAACTTCACGTCGAATATTGACGCTTGATTTACTTCGAGGTTGGTTTTTGGTAGCTATCTTACTTGACCACCTACAGTACTATCCAAATGGTTTCGATCTACTGACTGGTCGCGGCGATTTATACGTTTCAGCCGCCGAAGGATTTTTCTTGATATCCGGCATCGTTCTCGGTGTCGTACGAGGCCGTAAGCTACTCGAAAAACCATTCAAAGTAGCAGCTAAGTTACTACTGAAGCGTGGCGTGCAGTTATATATCACAGCCATTGTACTATTTTTCGTGTTTACATTTATCGGTTGGAATTTCATGGATAACCCAGGATTGAAACCCGGCATCAGGCCAATCGACCAGAACTTCTTCGATATTCTTAAAGGTGCTTTAAACTTTGACTACATCTACGGTTGGGCGGACTACCTGCGGCTGTACGCAATTTATCTATTCGTAAGCCCAATCGTAGTTTGGCTACTCCGTAAAGGGCTCTGGTATGTCGTTGCAATCGCCAGTATCGGCGTATGGTTCTACTACGACTCTAGCACCTTGCCAACTAACGAGCTTTCTCAGGTGTATAGTTGGCAAACAATCTTCTTCGGCGGCATGATAATCGGTTTTTATATCGACCAAATCAAGGATTGGTGGCATCATCGGTCCAAAGTATTTCGTAAGTGGGCGACTGCTAGCGTACTCGCGGTCGATCTCATTACAGTAATCGCTAACATA
>JBDTIG010000012.1:0-4362 GCA_039936495.1 Saccharimonas sp. (SeqCode) | reverse complement strand
CTAACGCCTTTATCTGGCCTAAATAAACGACAGGGTAGACAGCTGCTCGTGGAGCTAAATGCCCCTCAGTCTCTCATCCAGAAAGTTCCGACAGCCGATTTGCTAGATGACTGTCCCGCTCAGTCGGACGAAGCTGAGTTAGGTGTTAGCTACGAAGCTATCGATGATTACCTCGAAGGAAAAGATATATCGCCAAGCGATGCTGAGCTAATTGAGCAACGTTTCCTTACTTCGGCTCATAAACGCGCTATGCCCGTGGCATATCCGGGTACAGTATAGTCATGGTTCAATACATTGCAAACGTCTGCCGCAGCGTCGAACAATTAGCGCTCAAAGTTAAAGCAGTGTAGTATAGACACTATGAAGTATTCAAGCGCTTATATCCCACCGACACTTACTGTTGACGCAGTCATCTTTCGCTTAGTTGACGATGAGCTAAACGTGTTAATAACTAAACGGGCTAGTGAGCCATTTATCGGTAAATGGGCTTTGCCAGGTGGCTACTGTGCCAAAGGACAAACTACTATTGAAGCTCTCGCTGCCGTTACTAAACGTAAAGTTGGCGTCGATATAGACGCGCAGTTGAAGTACATCGAGCAACTCTATACTTTCGATGTAGTAGCGCGCGATCCACGTGGCCATGCCGTCAGCGTTACCTACATGGGTTGTGGTGTCGGCATCGAAGCAGCTACAGCCGAGCAAGCTTCGGAGTGGTGCGCCGTCGATAGTTTACCGACGCTTGCCTATGACCATAAAGAGATAATTGATTATGCGCGCGAGCGGCTAATCGCTAAATTGACTTATACCAACGCTGCCATGGGATTGTTGGCTGATAAATTCACGCTTGGACAACTGCAAATCGTCTACGAGGCAGTCATGGGACGAGAGCTGGATAAGCGTAATTTCCGCAAGAAGTTTGTCGGTCTCGGACTAATCCATGAGACGCCAGACACCTGGCAAAGTGGCGCTCATCGACCGGCTAAACTCTACGCATTTAATAGTGAATCACTTGAAGTTCTAAGCCACAGCTTCGACTAACTGACTAGACAGTTTCTGTAATTTATCAAACTCAAGCGTCTGGGTGAAATCTATCGGCTGCTGTTGTATCCGGCCGTAGCGAAACAGCGACATTGCCGCTACGATAGCTGCCGTGCTATCGGTGTCGCCGCCTAGATTGACAGCTTCATATATGCTACTAGTAAACTCACCATCATGCGCCATAAATGCACCATAGGCCATGGCTAGAGTATGTGGTACATAGAAACCTTTGCCATCAGTCTGCGCCAATATAGTGCTCGCTGTCATATCGGACTCTTGTCTTAGATACTGAATTGCATTCGAGACAACATTTGATGATTCTCCCAATGTCGCCTCGTGTTGCAAGGCTGCCCGGTAAGTTTGGTCGCTAAAATCAGTGGCGTTATATTCGTTATGAGCTAGGTAGTTGAGGGCGTCGAAGTGGGTCCGTGTCGCTACCTGAGCAATCGGTGAATTGTGTGTGAAAATTGTGAATTTATCTAGATTATCATAGGATTCGGAGCTATCGATACCGCTAGCAATTAGCCAGTAGGCGAGTGGTGCGAGTTTCATCAGCACTCCATTGCCGGCGCCACCTAGTTTGCCGGATTGGTCAACCGAAGTGCCAGCTATATAACGTTCGATAGATCTGGTCGTTGATCCGCCCCAGCCACGCTTCGTGGTCTCGCCGTTCGGCTTTACGATTTGCGGTGTTCTTTCATATTCCGTCACGTGCTCTTTGGCTATCACCGCCATGTCGAAGCCTCGGGCTCGTATCAGCGCTCGCGCCACAGCCATACTTAATTGCGTATCATCGCTCCATGTACCCACCCCAAACTCACCGCCAAACATTGGGTTATCGGTAACCGGTATCAGGCGACTAATCCTACCATGTTGTTCAATAATCTGAGTCTGCGACCTCGTCTCGACAGGTAAGCCAGCGGCGTCGCCGTAGGCGATAGCTGGTAATAAATTTTTTCCGATTTCAGACATTTTTTTCATATAAGACTACGTTTCATTTCTATTTCTACTGTACAGCTACAAAGAAGATTTGTAAATAGTGTTGACATTACACTAACTAAACTATAGACTAAGACTTACTTAGTGTATAAATAACACTAAGTAAGAAAAGGAGTGATAAAACTATGATTACAAAAGAGTTTATCTCAACCCGAAATATACTAATTGCGGTTGACGTCCAGAAAGATTTCATCGACGGCAGTCTAGCTGTTGAGGGTGGTCGTGAAGTCGTGCAGCCTATTAATCGAGTAGCTGAGCAAGTTCGTAAAAGCCTAGGACAAGTTGCCTTTACGCGCGACTGGCACCCAACACGGACACCCCATTTTGATAGCTGGCCAGTCCACTGTGTAGCGGGCACGGAGGGCGCAGACTTTGACTCGACGCTCGAGGTGGTTATAGGTGACGTCGTGCTTGATAAAGGTACCGGTCAGACTGATGGTTATTCCGGCGCAGAGGCTATCGGTCCAAACGGCGGGTCTCTCGAAGATCTTATCGATCCAGCGAATCGCCAAGAACGAGTCCGAGTATTTATAGGCGGTCTTGCCACTGACTACTGCGTCAAGGCAACTGCTATCGATCTAGCCGCTCAATTCAACGAAGACAAACATGTTGAGCTATTTGCCTTACGGGAGGCAATGAGAGCCGTCAATGCTAACGGACCAAACGATGAAATCGAAGCACTTTTTGCTATGCGTGACGCTGGCGTAAAGATAATTACGATCGAAGATGCATTAACTATGATCGATGAAAATCGACTGGAGCGATAATATGGAACGATTACTAAATCTCCAAGACCAATACAAATTTCCAATGGGTCAGCTGATTCATGAGCAAGAGCCTGAAGCTGAAGTAACTCTCAAGATGACGAACCGAAAGGCTCTCAAAGGTATGCGTATCGCCGATTATATCCAACCTGAGGCGCTTCAAGAACACTACGATAATCTGCGCGGTCGTACATTTGCGCCAGACGAGTTAGCGATACTCGAACGACAAGCTGATAAGCACTATACGCACGAGTTTCTAGGCTATTTAGCTGCGTTTAAACTGCCAGAAATTGAAGTAGCAATCGACCCTGACAATAACGATATAACTGCCACTACAACAGCTAATTGGAATGATTCATCGCTCTGGGAAATTCCGATGTTGAGTGCTATTCCGGAGCTTTACTATCCGAAGTATATCGAAGCTAATGGTGGCACGATGAGTGAAGTTTGGAATGAAGGTGACCGCCGGCTGACGTCTATGATTGAACTCATGAGGGCAAATCCTGATGTGAAGTTTGCTGAATTTGGTACCAGACGACGTTTCAGTAGCGACTGGCAAGATCACGCAGTAGAGCGCTTCGCGACCGAATGCCCGGATAATTTAATCGGTACGTCGAATCCATGGTTGGCCGCTAAGTATAGCATCCCGGCTAGCGGCACCAATGCCCATGAACTTGGCATGGTGTATGCCGCGCTAGAAGAAGAGCGTGGTGGCAATCCAATCGATGGCCAGAGTCGAGTAATAGCTGATTGGTTGGAGCGTTTCCCTGGCATGCCGGTCGTACTGACCGATACATTCACGACCGAAGCGACACTGGCTAGCATTACTCCAGAGCAAGCTGAGCAAATTAAAAGCTACCGAGTGGATTCGGGAGATGAACGAATTATCGGCGAGAAAATCATCGAGTTTGTTCGAAGGTTCGGTATAGATCCACTGACTCGGACGCTATTTTTCAGCAATAGTCTGACACCAGAAAAAGCCGTAGCCTTGCAGCGTTACTTCGCAGGACGCGTCGGCGTAGCATTTGGCATCGGTGGGCATTCGGTCAATAACATGGGATTTGACGCGGCGCATAGTTTGCCAAATATGAATATAGTTGCAAAGGCGGTCACGGCGAATGGCCACGGTACTGTAAAATTAAGTGACGATCTGGGTAAGCACATGGGTTCGCCGGAAAATGTCGCTCGCTACCAGCGATTCGCTGCTCATCGATTAGGAGCACGAGCGCTCGTGCTGACGGCGTAAAGGACTATTATGGCAGAACGACTACCCGCACCACTCGAAAGACCACTCCATCCATGGCATGCTAGGTTAGATAATTTAGCTGAAGGCAAAGGTAATTTTTATCACTGGGGGCCGAATTATACAGTTGATTTAGTCGTGATTACAAGTGGCGATATGCCCGCAATTTTGCTAATCCAGCGGGCCGATACGGGTGATTGGGCATTGCCAGGCGGCTTTATCGATCAGGGCGAAACGCCAATCGAGGCTAGCCTGCGTGAACTCCAGGAAGAAACCGGCTTGGTTTTATACGTCGAGGATGTTTCGGAGTTTATTTAT
>JBDTIG010000011.1:0-1509 GCA_039936495.1 Saccharimonas sp. (SeqCode) | reverse complement strand
CAACTGGCTCAGCTACACCGCTAGCCTGGGCGCACGCCGAATATCTCAAATTGTGCCGCTCACTACGAGATGGGCGCGTCTTTGACTTGCCGCCGCAACCGGTTCAGAGGTACTTGGTCGACAAAGCCACTTCGCCACGTCGCTCTTGGCACTTCAATCATAAACTCCGCGATTTACCAGCCGACAAGTCACTACGCATCGAGACACTAGCACCAGCGACTATTCACTGGACTAACGATAAATGGCAAACTATCAACGACACCGATACGGCTGACACTGGACTCGGCATACATTATATCGATATTCCGTCGACTCAATTACCTGCATCAGGAACTCTGGAATTTACATTCTATTGGAAGAGTACGAATTGCTGGGAAAACCAGAATTTCGAAGTATATCTCGCTTAGCTACCATCGTTAGGTAGGGAGTCTCTCATTACATAACCGTCCACTCGGCAGGGCCACTTTCATTTAGTACCTGTTATTTGGCTCGAGGTCATCGAGGAACACAGTTTATACTTGCATAATACCCCCAGGGGGTACTATAATAGAATCATGATCACAGAGTTGAAACAACGAGCATTACACAGGGCGAAGATACTCGAAGGACAGATGCGCGGGCTGCAAAAGATGATCGACAGCGAGGATTATTGCATGGATATTTTGACTCAAAGTCTCGCTATCCAAAAATCGATTGGTTCGCTGAATAAACTCATTCTAGAAAACCACGTCCGGACTCACATCAAAGAAAATCTCGGCTCAGAGTCTGCAGAAAACCAAGAAAAGGCCGTAGAAGAGTTACTTAATTTGTATAACTTGACGAAGATTAAGAGCAATAACTAGCAAGGAGGAAAACATGAATTATTTCGCGCACACAGGCAGCGATGGGTACGACATGATGAACGGCTGGAGTAGCAGTACGGGTAGTTATAGCCCATGGGGCTGGCTGCTTATGTTCGTGATGATGGCGCTAGTTGTTTTGGGGATTGTATTACTAGTTCGCTTTGTTATGGGTAGCCAATCGAATAAGAATGGTGTCGATGCCCTAGATATATTGAAACAACGATACGCCAAGGGTGATATAACTAAAAAACAATTTAATGAGATGAAGCAAGACCTAAAGTAGTCAAATATGGTAGATACCAAAGTCAGCTTCGCATGTCCGATGCATCCGGAAGTTACCTCAGATAAACCCGGGATTTGCCCGAAGTGTCATATGGCGCTAGAGCCGGTGAAAGGCTCTAGCCTAGGACATAGTGAGCATCAGGGTGAACATTCGGGGCATAATCCAAATATGTTCAAACAAAAGTTCTGGCTGAGCTTGGTGCTCACGATCCCGGCGTTGCTGTTTTCCGATACAGTCCAGAACTGGCTTGGGTTTCATCTAAGCTTCGCGGGTAGTCAATATATACCAGCTATTTTCGGGACGGTTATCTTCTTCTATGGCGGTCTAGTATTTCTTCGAAGTGCCCGCGGCGAAATCGCTGCTCGCCAGCCTGGTATGATGACG
>JBDTIG010000010.1:0-4893 GCA_039936495.1 Saccharimonas sp. (SeqCode) | reverse complement strand
TCCTTCACAGGCCTCTAGACTACGTGACACCTCGTAGCTAAAGTCGACATGCCCAGGTGTATCGATGAGGTTTAGCTCATATTCTCTATCCGTAACGGCAGTCTGCGGAGATGCAGCGTGCGGAGGTGGTGAGGACGGCAAAGGAGCGGTATTTATAATACCGTGACTGCCGACCGGAGCTACCGACAATGCGCTGCGCTCCGCTGGCTGGCGATACTTCATCCTCACAGGGGTGAGCTTGATAGTAATACCTCGCTCACGTTCAAGATCCATCCTATCGAGGACTTGCGCCTTCATATCACGGCGTTGAACTGTGCCAGTAAGCTCCAACAAACGGTCGGCAAGCGTCGACTTGCCATGATCAATATGCGCAATTATACAAAAGTTCCGGATATGATTCTGATTCATTTACACATATTTTAACAGGTTTTTACCTCTGTTACCAGAGCTACCACTCGATATGGACAGGCTTTAGAGCATAGCTGCCGAATTTACGTAGCTTGCGAATAACTGGCACTGCTTCCTCGAGCCCAAATAATGAGGACATGCCAATATGTACCGCCAAGGTTACCCCTCCAATAAGCCCTACCTTAAAACCGAGCGTAATCATACCCTTGTCAGCAAGGTTGAGTGGAAAAATCTGCACCATTATATATGTAGCTACGACACTGAACCCTGTCACCGACAAAATCCGCCATAAACCACCCCAAAACCGCATATCAAACAACTTGTGGTCTTTGATGAGCATAATCGTGAATAATATTGCCACTTCAGTCGCCGCAACAATACTCTGGGCTATCGCTAGTCCTACCACGCCGTAATGTTCCGGGCTCGAAAGTTTCCAAGCCAAAAATATATTGAGTGCAATCGCAAAGATAGACACAAAAAGCGGCGTCCAAGTGTCTTTTTGAGCATAAAAATAACGCGAAATTATAGAGTAAATAATCCGAAAGAAAATAGCGCCGCACAAGAACCCAAATATGGCCGTAATCTCGGCACTACCACGCGAGAAAATCATGCGGGCCAAGTAACCACGTGCGAAGAAACAGACCACCACCATCGGCACCGTTATCCAGATCATAGCGCGCAAAATCTTCAAGAAATCACTGCGAAACAGGTCTGGACGACCCTGGCTCAGCCGCTCACTAAGACGCGGAAAGGCCGCCGTAGAAATAGTTGTACCAATCAGCTGGATAGGTACGGTGTGCAGTGTATAGGCGTTTTCATAATAACTAATGCTACCCGGGCCGAGCCTGCTCCCGAAGTTTGTCTCAACAATTGAGTTAATAGAATCAATGCCTTGGTCGATCGAACGAGGTGGTAGCTGGCGCAAAGTACGCCGAAAATCGGGATTTTTGAAGTTAATCCGGAAATTAAAGACGTATTTGAGTCCACCAAGCCCAAATAAAACGATTAGCAATTGTAGGATTGCGCCGATTAACGCACCAATACCAAGGCCAACAATGCCGATATTATCTCGGAAAAAGAAAATACTAATGATAATCGCTAGGTTATAAAATAGTGGTGCGATAGCGTAGAAGAAAAACCGACCGTAAGTTTGCTGAACGGCCGTCAAAATACCGGAAATAGTGAACAAGAATGGGTTAAAGGACACCAACCGCATGATAAGTACTGCGTTATGCTTTTGGTCTGGGCTTAGGCCAGGCGCCACAAGATGCAACAGCGGTTCAGCAAAAACCAGAATAATAACACCAATAAACCCCATGACGATGGCCAGCATATTAAGCAAGCTATTGGCCAACTCCCAAGCGCCTTTTTTGTCACCGCGCTCTAGATGATCGGCTAAAATAGGGATAAAAGCGACGCCGAGCGCACCGGCAGCAATTGTATAGAAGAAAAAGTCAGGGATCTTAAAAGCTGCAAAAAAAGCGTCGGTGCTCTGAGGTCCAAACTGAGAAAAGTTACCATTGATGAGCTTTACGCGCAAAAAACCCAGCACCTGGCCGGCTAGCGAAGCGGCAATTAACAGCGCTGCTGCGCCACCGAGGGATACTCGTTTGTTCGCTCGGTCGAATAGCTTAGTTTTCATTCATATTTTAGTATAGAGGATTTTAGGACTGACAGTCGCTTAAACTGGGCCAGAAGCTAGCATTAATACTGTGGAAAACTATTGCTTCTACCGCTGTCGACGCACTCTCAACGGCACAATACGGCAATTACATATGAATTATGGTCAAATTACTATAGAATAAGCTTATACGTGTTCAGGCTAGGATCAGAAGGAAATACACTCAAATGAAGTCGAAGAAGATTAGACCAAAGTCACGAGTCAATCTAAGGCTTATGGGAGTATGGGTTGGTGCCTTCGCCGTCATCGGTGTGACCACCTTACTTATCACTCGGGCAGCGACTCCAGGCATACCAGTAGTGGTGGACTCCAGCCTACCGAACCCCACCAATGTTAGAACCTATGGCGACGACCGTGTAGCGACCGTTACTTGGTCGGCGCCAGCTAATGCTGACTCCAAAAATATCGTTGGCTACTACATTACTTGGGGCTCACAAAGTGGAGGTACCTATACTAATGCGAAGCAATCGACTCATGTCATTACCCAGATCCAACCCTTAACAAACGGCGTAACATATAACGTTAAGGTTCAGTCAGTGCAGGGCAATACGGTACAAGTTCCCACTCCAGACGCATGGGGAGGCGGTTCCGCACCAGAGGCTCGGGCAAACGGCAAAGTATCGAGCGGTACAGTCGCGACAGTTACATCCTCAAGCGCGAGAGTAGATTCACTGCGCGCCCAAATGACTGGTTTCTTTGACGATTTTAATGCCCCCGCAGGCGCTATGGACGAGCTTAAATGGAACACCGCCACAACAGGATGCGCTGGATTTGGTGAAACTGGCGCATTTCTTAACAATCAGTTCCATGACCACACTCAGGTACGCACTCCTACCGAGGATCGCTACTGCGATCGCTCATCAAACGTCGCTCGTGTTCGACCAACCTTCGATATAAGTGGTAAAACCGAGTCTAATCCTGGCGTTATAGTCGGTGACTTCGATGGTGCTTTTATGCAAAGTGGCAGGGACACATGGTATATCGACCTTGTACCGCTCGCTGCTCGCAAAAACAACATACCTCTAGACATAACCTCCCATGCCGATGCCTTTGACACTGCGACAGCTGACCCCGCAATGATACGAATGACTCAAAACAGGAGTTCTGTATCGCTAAATTATACTGGCAACGATAAGCGGCCTCATCAGTTCGATACGTACCAGATATGTCCAGACTTTAAACAGGATCTAGATTTCAACGGCTGGTGCGGAAAACTGCCCGCACCCAGTAGCGATGAATACCCTATAGTAGACCAGATAACTTCTACATCGGTGGATAATTTTCCGACCCCAAACGTGCGCTATCATTGGCGCATTGAAATTTCGCCGGCCAAGGTCAAGGTATTCTTAAATGGCTATCGAATCCTAGAGGGCGCTACCCCGGCAGATTTTGTGAATGTCACAAAATATAGCGTTCAATCAAACTTGTTCAGCTACAACACCGGCAAAGACGCCGCTGACGAAAAGGAGCAGACCTCGCTACTGCATTGGGACAACTTTGGCTTCAACGGACCTGCGCCAACTACCGTCGTACATAACTACATAGACGGCGCACAGACTGGCACTACACCGATCATAGGCACCGGCCCAAAAATTAACAACCCGATCAGCGATACTAATCGAGCGCTAAAAATCAATATCCCCGATCCAATTGCTTCCCCATCGCAAGCTCGTCTGATGTTTACTGAGACAATTATAGGGAATGGCACGTATGTTTGGAGTCCAGGTGACAGTGTCAGTGTAAATAGCCATAAGTACGCCATCCCCAACCCGAACACAGTCGAGCAGTCACCGGTTATATTAGATAGCTCAGCAATAGCCACATCCTATATTCCTTTCGCTCAAGGAATAGTGCTGAATAAAGCCGACTTAAAACAAGGTCTTAACGATATCGTATTTAGCTCTACTAACGGGTTTAATGCAATCAATGTTCACATCGAGCTCGAATACGACAAAGGTAGCGAACCATCCTACACCCAACCAACTGCAATCTTCGGGGCTTCTACCCTACTTGCGGCTATACAGCCAACGATGCTCGCTCATGATAACTACCTCTTCATCGAGCAAGACATGGGATTACCTTCTGGCACGATAGACTCAGGAACGCCCGTAGGTCCGCCACCAACCACCGGCGATACCACTAAGCCAACTGTGACCTTAACTGCACCGGCTAATGCAACAGCCCTCACAGTAGGAGATTCCTTTACGGCCAGTGCATCGGCATCAGACAACGTAGGAGTAACAAGAGTTGAGTTCTACATCGGCAATACGCTGAAGGCTACCGATACTAGCTCACCATACAGCGCAAACATTAGTACTACTGGGCTGAGCCCAGGAACCTACAACATAACTGCAATAGCCTATGACGCCAACAACAATCAAGCTACTTCCAATATTCGAACCATTGCCGTGTCGGCTGTAGTCAATGCACAGGTGCCAATGGTCACCATGGCGGTGGACGGATTGAACATAAAGCCTAGCGATACCAGCATCGCTGTCCGTGACCGCAATGCGGTCGTATGGCGTCCCACAGTTAGTAGCTCCAATGGAACAGTCAATGTGACCTACATTGTCAACGGTAGTAATATCACACTGAGCAACGGCGCTTATACTTTTGGTAATAAATCTGGTGGCAATGACGACTACCAGCTCACCGTGATCGCAAAAGACAGCGCCAACCTTTCCACCACCAAGAGCCTCACGATCCGCTTGCGTAGCCCTGACATTAACCGTAGTGGCAAGGTGGATATTAGTGATATTGGAATACTCGCAAAAAATTGGGCCCGAAATGATGCCGGCAGTATT
>JBDTIG010000009.1:0-14582 GCA_039936495.1 Saccharimonas sp. (SeqCode) | reverse complement strand
TGTGCCCGTTTCCGGAACCAACGTCTCTTGATTGGATCAATCTCTTTCATCCCGTAATCACCACGTAACATTTTATCTATCTTCGACGAGTTATCATTCAACCGCATCGCAAAAGCCAAATTACGCGTTAGCGTATCAGTCGACACTCGAGAACCGACCGCTGGCGTACCATCGAATATATCGCTCAAGAACTCTTGTTCTTCAGCTCGTAAACTATCAACCGCTTTAACGACTTCTATCTCATAAACTCCAGGCACGAAAGTTGTCCGTTGCTTTACCTCATAAAGCTTCACATAATGCCGGACTGCCAAGTCGATTAATTGGGCTGAAAACATCGGCATTTGGTGCATGACCACAGCCGACATCGACACGCTCGAATCCGGCGGCGGTATGAATTCAACTGTTATCGGTTTTACTTCACTAGAACGATTAGACCAGCGCCAGGCACGAACAGATAGGAATATTATCAGCCCCAATAATGGTAGGAATGAGATAAAGCCCCCTATAAGCCAGAGGGTTATCAAGCCATCCATAAGTGATGACTTATACGCGGCGAAAGTTTCGGCACCGAAACCGATAGAAAATGTCACGTTCTCACCAGGCATTAACGTATCAGCCGTTGCCCGGTAAGTTCCCTCACCCTTCGTCGTCTGACACTGGTTAGTAGAGCCAAATTGGCCGGCATAACAATTCACGTCTGTCGAGACTGCTTGCTGCAAAGATTTATCAATCGTCAGCGTGGCACTGAAATTATGAATTGGCACTTTCCAATCGGTACCGTTCGTATCCCAGTAAAATTCCTGACGATTTGTGTTCGAGAAAAACTTAGTCACATCGCGCTGCCGATATTTCAAGTTGTAATGCTGCGTACCGCTAACGTAGCTATTGGCGTTACCGATGCGGACAACCATGAAATCGCCACTCTCATAAGTCGTGAAGTTCTGTGGGTTACCAGTTTGGTCGGTGACAGATTCCACATATAAGCTCACGCTGTGCCCATCGTATTGCACCGGGATATAGCGCTCTATGCCATGATTGACTGAATTATTGGGAAATTCCGCTACAATCGATTCTGTCGTTTCGAGAACTGAGCGTTGATCTTGATCGCGCGACAACTCCAACTTCATGTCGTATGACGATATCTCGAAGTTATTTAAATTCGAAGCGGCTTGAGCATGACCGGCCACCAGAAATGACATCAATATTATTCCAAGTAAACTTAGCCAAATCTTTGCTCTCATGGGTATAAGTATAACAGTAATCGTCGCAAGGAAGGCAAGCTAATCATTTAAATAACCGTCGTACAGGCTAGCTAGGAACGTGAATATCTATACGTAGCCTGGGAAGAAGTCGACTTTGATGTTCTTGTGCGGGACTCCAAGTCTAAAAAGCAAGTCGCGCATGGAGATAACCATTGAGTGTGTGCCTGATATATAAAATATTCGCTCCTTAAAATCAGGGATGGCTTGTGCGATAATATCAGCCGTTATGGAACCCCTAAAGCTATATGCGCCGCTTACTTCTGCGGCTAAATCGGTAATGCCATAGAAAGTATTTACGCCCACGGTCTGTCTCGCCTCCTCAAACACCTCTCTATACGCAATGTCCGTCTCTGATCGTGCCGAATAAAGAAGAGTTATCGCTCTCTTTTCACCGGTATCGATTAGGAATTTAACCATGCTTCTGAATGGAGTAATTCCAATACCTCCAGCTATAAAAGCTAGTTTCTGATGAGGGCTTTTAGGTAAAACGAAATCACCAGTTAACTGCGAAGCTACTATTGATGCGTCTGAATCCATTTCAAGCATGGCATGTTTGAAACTACTGCCTTCATCATAAAACTTAATACCAATACGTAAATCTTCTTCGGTTGGTGACGATGCTAGCGTAAAGTAGCGACGGCTCCCTCTCGAATCAGGGTTGTCGTGTTGAAATGTAAATTCCATGTACTGTCCTGGTTTATAGATAAGTTTTTGGCCTGAGGCAAACACAAAATCCATAGTGTTTGTAGCAACCTCTAGTTTCTCTTTCAGTGTTGGAAAAAGCTTGATCTTAGGACTCACTATATATGAGAAAATATTACCGACTATCAGGGCCAACTCGGGCGAAGAATAGAAACTAAATATATTTGCCTGAGGTGGCAGCAGCGCTCCAACTAATATCGCGTACCAAGTCTGGTTCTTGGCATTTCCTGGCGATGTGAGCGGCTCAACTAACATCACAAATCCCAAGAAGAAAATAGGCGAACTTAGCAGCATGCTATATAGATTCGTATCAATATTTGCCTTATCTAAAATTGAGTACAACACTGTTGCCAAAGTTGTTGCGATGAAAAAGGTCGTAACCATACGGCCACGCCTGGCTTTCCGAGCGATGAGTATGCCTCCGATGATAACAAATGGCAGCATCGCAGCAGTCCCCACCCACCAGCTAGCCGACTGCCTCGGTCCAAACATAGTTAATAATACAGCTATCGCTGCCGGATTGAAGATATGTTTTTTTCGGATAGTAATTAAATATTTAGATGCTATAGCCAAACCAGGTGCTGCCAGTAAAAAAGTAATATCGTAAACTTTTAGTTGTGGCGTGATTATGAGTGCAAGTATAAGTGCGGTTATGATAGACGACTCAGGGTTTATGGGTGCATCAAAAATAAATGCGAATATCCTATTTATAACCCAACATGAGACGACAAGTATAGTAGCCGATATAATTATATAGAGTGGGTTATATTGCAGATCCCCGAACAGACTCAAACCAACCGCGACAACCAAGAGAGCACTCAGATAGTATATGAGTAGTCGGTACACAGTGATTCTGTCAATGAATTTATCAATCATCTCCATCGTAAGCTCAAGCCATGTACCTTTCGAAACCACTAGTATAGGTGGCAATCTTTCGCTCATCAACTGAGTAGCCTTCGAGGCCTTTGGTGGCTTCGATAAACGCGACACCGCCAGCCCCCATAGCAAATGCAGCCGTCGCAAAACGATCTGCGTCAAAAATATTCGCTCCGATAACCGTCAAGCTTTTGACCGACCCTATAGCCCCATCATCATGTGGGTTATAAATATGTTGTCCCCGAATATACGTACCCGACGTAGCGACAGCTTGATCAGTAATCAGCAAAACTTTAATAATTTCTGTCGTATCAAAAGGATTACGTATCCCTACTTCCCACGGGCTACCGTTAGCATTTAGTCCATGCGCCTGAATATCACCCCCAGCTTCAACATAAAAATTTCTAACTCGCCTATCTAATAATAAATTTGCAGCATGATTTATGGCCCAGCCTTTGACTAAACCCGATGGGTCTAGCTTCCCGTCATGGCTAATATCGAAATAGCCATCAGTAAGCAACTTTGTCTCCTGGCATAAATCAAAAACTTCGACCATATCCTTCGACCATTTATCTTTCGGCAATCCATGATTGATTTGGGATATCTCGCTAGTTGGTTTATACGTACTGAATCTGTTATCAATCCTGATAAAATAATCAAACACGTCGCCAAAATAGCGCTCGTCCACGTCATCTACTATCTCGATAGTAATTGGCATCCCCATGATTAGCCTCGTTTGTTTCAAATTTAAGCCTCTGCTTGTAACAGCGCTGCGCCTAATGATTGAACGAAAGCCTTAGACGTAAAGGTCGCGCCAGAAACCACCTGAACATTCGAACTTTGAGCACGAACGGCCTCTTGTTTGAGATACGGCATAGCCTGACTATTTATCTCTACCGATGTGTCATGATCGCTAGGATAATCGAGGAATTTAACATCGGTTAATTTACCACTCGAAATAGTCGCCGAAACTTGAACGTTACCATAATACGCGTCGGCCGAACTGCCCGTATATGTGCCGTCTTTGTACTGGCTCGTCCTGGCTTGCGTCGGCGTTGGCGTATCTCCACTTCCGCCGACTGGGCTAGCACTACTCGGAGGACTCGAAGAATTAGACTTGCTATCGCTAGCTATTGAGCTCGGTTTATTAATAACAGGCGACTGCTGCCGAATACCTAGGCTATAAACGGCAAATATACCGATTACGCCAATGCCAACAATTACTTTTTTCATCATATATAACTATACTCTCATAACTTACTGTGAAATTTCTGACGTAAGGATTAATACCGGACTAACTATCCTAGCTATGCCAGCGGTAGAGTGACACTCACCGTCGTTCCATTACCTTCCGTGCTTTTGATGTCGATAGCCCCGTTATAGAGTTCGACAATACCTTTCGCTAGTGGCAGACCTAGGCCATAACCGGCTATTTTCTCTCGCGACTGATGTCTATACTTCGAACGATAAAAATATTCATATATATGCGGTAGATCATCTGGATGAATCCCTATCCCCTGATCGATAATAGTTAGCGTCGCCTGCTTATTGTTCCTCTCAAGCTGGATTGATATGTTAGTTTTCGACTTACTATACTTTATGGCGTTATCGATAATTATAGTTACCAATTGGCTTAGGCTCTCTGCGTCAATTGCGACCGTCAACGGGTCGATGCTAGCTTTTAACTTGATATTCTTTTCTTTAGCCCGCTGCTTGAACAACCCAACAACATTGCCTATCACGAGACTTGCCTCAGCGGACCGTTTCTCTACTAACGACCGACTCTTGTATCGAGATATCTCAAGTAGGTGCTCTGTCAGTCTCTCGAGTCGCTCTATGTCGGCCAGATTTCCTTCTAGAGTTTGCCGTAAAGAAGCAGCATCGGGATTACGCTGCATTAACCTAGATTCGGTGTCAGCCTTCATAGCGGTTAATGGTGTTCTAAGCTCGTGACTCGCCTCAGCGCTGAAGCGTATCTGTGCCCGATGAGCAATCTCGATCGGCCGCAGTGTCCTTCGGGCTAATATATAGCTACTGATAATCGCTCCGAACAATATCAGTATATTAAAGTAAACAAGATTTTGGATCAGGTGTTGTGATCGGCTATCAAGCTCCTTAGTTGTTTCGCTACTTTGGTTATCGGCATCGTGGTCACTACCCACAAGTACTTTGTATTGGTTGCCTAGTGCCTCACTTAGTTCGTGCGAGCTAAACTGATATAATACGCCGCTAAAAACCAGACTGAGCACCACCACAAACAAAACATACCAAACCATCAGTTTTATAGTGGCTGATTTAAACATTATAGTCTGTCTCCTAGCCGATAACCGAAGCCATGAACGGTCTGTATGAGTTTTGGCTTGCTAGGATAAGCCTTATCAATCTTTTTACGTAAGTAACCGACATAAACCTCAACTGTATTGCGCATAATCAGCGCATCACCGTCCCAAACGTGACTAATAATTTTATCTTTCGAGAGTGTCTGTCCCAAGTTGTGAGCCAGGTAGTCTAACAGCTTAAATTCGCGTGGGGATAGCTCAATCAAATAACCAGACCGTTTAACACTATACGCCTCGGTATCTATCGCCAAATCGGCAACGTTAATAACCTGGCCCAATAGAAGTGGTGGTCGGCGCAGCAGTACCTGGACGCGCACTATTAGTTCTCGCATCGAAAACGGCTTGACTAAATAATCGTCAGCCCCAGACTGCAGTCCCGAGATCTTATCATCAATTTCACCGAGAGCAGTTAGCATCAATATAGGAGTCTGAACTCCTGCCTCACGGATAGATTTGCAAACTTCGTTACCCTGCATTGAGCCGGGTAGCATCCTATCTAGGATGATCAAATCATAATCCGAATCGACACCAGAAGCTAGCCCATCATCTGCGTTATCGACTATGTCAACCGCAAACTGGTGTAGCTCTAAAGCGCGCTTAATACCGGAAGCTATCCGTTGTTCATCTTCAACAATCAAAAGTCGCATATATCTACCGCCCTTTCTATACTGATCCGTGACGACACCTATAGTTACTATAACTATACAATAGAATTCAATGATAGGTAAACTTTCCGGACCCGAAACTTGCGCAAACAGATAGACTATCTTCAAATAGTATTGACAAATAATACTACTTATGCTACAATGCAAGCGGTTGAATCAATAATATGCCTCAACCTAGCACGTTCGATGAACGAGGATTGCTGATATAGCAGCTGATAAGTTTATCTTTAGCTGATAGTTCAGGAGTTTTCGTTGAGCCGTTTTACGGCCCCGAGCCACTCCGTACTTTTACAAGAAAACTATATTTTACATCACCGTACTCAGGCATACAGCCTAAGAACCCTACTCTCCTAGGAGGAGACCGTGCTTGATTTTACCAAAGTAGTCACAGCCGAAGTTGCTGCCGAGGCGATGGGTGGATTTTCTTACCCCAAGCTCGCCGATGACGAAATTATGCGTGCGTCGAAATCAATCGATGCTACAATGACATATTTAAACGATGGGAAGTGCCAGAATCTGTTGAATCTCGACAAGGTAATGTTAGAGACCTACACCGATATTCTAATTGACTATCGGGATCAGGCTCGAACTCGCCGAGAAGCAGAGTCGCAGGGCGTCAGGTTCTGGTACCACGATGGTTCGGTCGGTGGGCGATTAATTTCGTTCGACCCCGGGACGGGGTATCACGCAGTGGCCGATGAGCCATGGGGAACATGGATAGGATATGACCCTCAAGGTATCATCTCCGCCGAGTACAATTCGGCTACGTCTGGATCGGGTATGCGCTACACGCGTACTGTCTTTGGCAGAGGCACGCTTGAATTTTTACCGTCACAAAATGATCCCTCATACCGAGGGTCTTATTTCAAGGCGTGGAACGAGGCTGAGGAAGCTCCCGCACTGGCGTTCTCGTCGAGTAGTGCAGGTTACCGCTAGTGATTCGAAATATGTAGTTTCTCAGGTCCGGTCCCCGGGGTTGTCGGGAACGACAACTCTGGGGGCTGGACTGCACCACCCAACTAATTGCTACCCTACCGGTAGATCCCGAAAGGAATTAGTTGGGTTTTTTATTTGGAAAAATATAACTATGTGGTAACTATAGCAATAATATTGTATGATATCTGAATGGCGACGTGAAATTCATGTTCGCTCGTACCCCACCATGGGAGGTTAATATCATGACGCTTCATC
Organism: Saccharimonas sp. (SeqCode); assembly: GCA_039936495.1. GTDB lineage: Bacteria > Patescibacteriota > Saccharimonadia > Saccharimonadales > Saccharimonadaceae > Saccharimonas. Next base: position 7,547 of record JBDTIG010000009.1, on the reverse strand, counting down.
GTATAATTTGGCAGCCCGCTGCCACCTGCTACCTGTATCTTCGTGAAGAAGGCGAGGTCCCAACCGACATCAAGGTGACACCGATGGTCACGTGTTCCGCATCGGGTATAAAGGTCGTCTTGCGCGCATCTGGCCCTGGAATGTTTGGCGATTGGTGCTCATCAGGAGATTGTGACTTGCTCACCGCCTGGCGAGCCGCCCGTATAATTATGAATAACGGGTCTACCTATGACGGGACGGATACGGATTCCGAGACTACATTAGACCATCTAATAGGTGCACTGCAAGGCACCATGGATAAGTCTCGCGCTGCCAAGCTCGCTAAGAGTCTAGGTACAGAAATCTCCGCTATCAGCCCTAGAATCGAGTATCAGCGTCAGCTTTGGCCAACTGCGGAAGAGCTATGCTCGATGTGGGACAAACTCCCAAATAAGGAGCAGGCCAAACTTGTGGTCCAAACCCAGTGGCACATACGCTACGGTCACATTATCCCAACGGATAAACTGCTTGATCGGATGCAAATCGCAGATCTTCGGGACCAAGCTACTAAGGCAAAAGAGGAGCATCGGAAGTCTCTTATGGCCAACGGCCTGCCACCTGAGGAAAGCTTACGCTGCCTAATGGAAGATCTGGGCGTTAAACACCTAGCTTGCACTGTTGGCAATGGGGATCCTTACAGCCGGAGTCACTTTGATTTTTCAAACTTAGACCCCGAGATCATGGAGGAGCTATTTGCTGGAGGCGGTATTCGCGCTTCGGTCGAGTTAAGAGCTACCAAAACGGGCCCTGATGGCTATTTTGATTCATCCGGCCGTCAGCTCAAAGAACTACCACAAAATTGGAGTAGTCCAGAGAGTGATTGGAGTCCATTTGTATGGCTGGATCGCCAGCGCTACAGCATCATTAGCGTCAGCTGGGATGAAGCAAAAGACGGCTTCATCCTAACGCTCAGGTCGAATCCCCTCGGCGGGTCAAACAAATGTATCGAAGATAAAGAATTGTCGATTGCTGAACTCCGCCGATATATCGGCTGGGGAACTAAACTCGGCAGGCCGCTCAGGGTTGGCGAAAAGCCTAACTGGGATGGGATAAATTGGCCCTTATCGATGATTAAGCATTAACCGCACCATGGTGGGCTCTCGGCTCTGGATCATTTTCCAGAGCCGAGGCTCAACTACTAATTATTTTCTAATCCTTCAAATTTAGCCTGCATAGTTGGATTGCCACGCGTCAGGCGTTTGATATTCACTTCTTGAATTTTGTTGTTGGCGATGCGTAAGTTATTGCCGGATTTCAGCAAACTTTCTTTGGCTTTGGTTAAGCGCTCGATTGATTTATCTATTTCGTCGATGGCAGTTTCAAATTGTTTAAAGCTGAGGTCGGTGTTGCGCGAGAATCCAGTTTTAAACTCATTTAGCTGACTCTCGAAATTGGTGATGTCGACATTTTGCGATTTGACGAGCGCTAGCTCTGACTTATATTTCAGTGAGTTAAGTGCGGCATTTCGTAGCAAGGTAATTATCGGGATGAAAAATTGCGGGCGAATCACGTACATCTTTTCATACCGATGTGACACGTCGACGATGCCTGTGTTGTATAGTTCGCTATCGGCTTCGAGCAGTGTCACTAGCACCGCGTACTCACACTTTTTCTCTAGCCGATCTTTGTCGAGCTCTTTCAGGAAATCTTCGTTCTTCTTTTTGGTAGCAGTTTCGTCGCCTTCGTTTTTCATCTCGAACATTATCGAGATGATTTCGGTACCATTCTCATCAGTTTCGCGGTAGATATAGTCACCTTTGCTACCAGTTCGAGAATCATTGTCTTTTTCGAAATAGGCGTTCTGAAAGGCCGTTGCGCGCAGGCGATTAAACTCTGTCTCGCAGTGCTGCTCAAGCGTCTCACCGACCATCTTGGTTGAGAGCTTGGCTTTCATGTCTTTGTAGTAGGCGATCATCTCGTCTTTTGATCTCATCTCAGACTCAAACTTATCTTTCATCGATGATTGCAGTAGTCGCTGTTCAGTGTCTTTGGACTTTAGTTCATTTGCTAGCTGATCGCGCTCTTTCTCGATCCGATTGACGGCTTCGCTCAGAGCGAGCTTCTTCTCAGTCTCGGACATATCGACTTTGGACTGGAGCTTGATGATCTCGTTGTCTTTGGCGGCCTGAATCTCAGACAACTCTTTTTGTAATTTCACGAACTCAGTTCGCAGCTGACTCTTGGTCTTTTCCTCAGCTAGTTGCACGGCGCTGATCTTATCACGCTCAGCTAGTTCTAGCCGTTCATGCAATTCTTTATCAAACTGGCCATCGCGAACTTGCTTCAAGATATCAGCAAACCCAGCCTCATCAATTTTGAAGGCTTTTTTGCAATGCGGGCAGATGATTTCGTTCATGATACTAGTATAACGCATTAGGTACGTGCATGGTTTCCACCTTAGAGATCATTACTCAAAATCCGTAGATCTGCTCATGTACATTGAGTGATTATATGTATTGACATTTTTACATAAGTATGATACTATAAAAGTTCTAAGAACATTTACAATCACAAAATGGAGAGCTACCACGCCAGGTGTACTACACGTGACGCGATAGCTCTTCGTTTCTGCCACGTCGAACACCTACTACTCCCGGCAGAGAAAGTTGGTTTCAGTTATGTACACCAAGCTAAGTATCGGTCATGATCGTGTACAAAGTTCCATCGTCGGACGCCGTGTCAAAGGGCTGTGCGATCGTTTCATCGACGGCCAACACGATCGAGTCAATGCTGGCTCCGATGTAATGGCGTTCAATGCGCTTGATGGAGGAGTAGTGCTACAATTCTCTCACACCTTAACCGAGCTCCCCTTCGACTTAACGCCCGACGACGTTGTGCAAGTGCACATCGTCTACACCGCAGGCAGGAAGGGTCTCGATCCAGATTCGTCAGCCACCTACAAGAGAGGCACTACCTGGGCGGATGTCGCTGCTTGCAGCGATGGATCAGCCAGTATCAACGTCTTCGCATCATCAATCGATGAAGCGAACAAGTTGTTGCGAGACGTACAAGATCGCTGCTCAGTACGGCTTAACGGCCTAGAGCGCATCTGACAGAAATGAGGAGTATGGGCATCGTTGGCTTCGGCTGATGGTGCCCTCTCTCATATCTATTCTCTATTGGTATTATACGAACCGATATAATTAGGTATATAAGAAGAACCCATGACATTCTGGGTCCAGACACTCACACAAGATAGGTATAGAGTGCAATGATCTCACTCAGATGCACCAGAGAATGATGACGAATAGCGCTACAAGATGGCATACTACTCATTTTCACGAATAGGAGCTTTCTTATCTTTTTAGGGTATAACTATGGTATCGGTCTTCAAATGACCCTACAACAGCCCGCGCACGTAAGCGATTTGGCCGGCGTGCTGGGTGATGTCGGAAGTGATGCTAACTAACCTAACTCCCAATGTGACTGGAGGATTGTAGCTAGTGTCGATGATTTCACCGTAGTCATCAGCCGTTAAGCCACCTAGGTACTGCACCGTCTGTTTGATAACGGCTGTTAAATATTGCTCGAGTAACTCAGCACTCGCTCGTACTGATGCCACCTCATCTGAGGTATGGCCGTAGCCAGTCGCTTGGCTATCTAGTGGCAGCGCAAACCTATCAAACCAGCTCTCGCTCGTCCACAGTTGTTCGCGATCCGCAAACTGCGCAATATAGCTGTCCTGAACTCGGCTGATATGCCAAACCATCCAGGCGATTGAATTACCTTTGCCATCTGGCCGCATAGCCAGCTGCTCCTCGGTTAGACCTTTGATGGCGTTACTGGCAACCTCTTGCACTCGCTCAAACATCTTTATGAATACATCATTTGCTTGCATGACTCTACCTCCTGTTCCTATAGTTATATTATAGTCCTGCCGTAAACTATCAGCATATCCTTAGCGCTGCATATAAATAATTTAGGGCTAACCTTGTATCTTCTGATTATTTGGCACCTGCGATTCAAACATTGCAGACATAACCATGTGGTGAACCTGTGCGTCCGTGAGATTTTCCACATCGCGCATGCGAAGTAACGGTAGCTTAGTACATTGAAATATATAGTTCACCATACGGTCTCGCTCTTGCCGTTTCGGGCTACCATGAGTTGAGTCATCCAATTCTATAGCTAACACAATTCTAAAGTCAGTAGTACATAGAACGTAATCGACAGACTTACGCTGGATAGTGCTAAGGGCGCCTTGCCAGCTCTGGCCGATTTGGTCGTGCGCAAAGAGGTCATTTAAATGTATTTGGGGAAATATAAGATAAAATTTACCAAAAACGTGATGTAACTTACGGTAAAATCGTCGCTCTCGCTCAGTCATAATATATTGCTGCCGAGTATACTTATACTTTGTAGGCAAGTTTGGTTCACTAATACTGTACGTTGGCTTAACATCTATATACTTTTGGTAAACAGCGTGGCCTTTTACCTCGTGATTGGCGTACTGTACCGAGTTTTTCTGTTCACTAGGCTCACCTGTTCTTTGTGGTAGCTCTGCTTTTGGACTATCATTTAGGCTCTTTCGTTCTCGCTCCAGGCGTCTCTTGCGGACGACAACAAGCACTACGATTAAGAAAATCACTAATAACGAGAATATCGTCACCGCGTTATCCTAGTTTTCGTACTCGTCCCCACCATCGAATCTAGCATTAGCTTTATTGTACTATTTTGTATGGCTCATATCAATTAATGGACAATATCCTATAGCCGATTAAACTATCTAAGGGCTGCCGTTACACCCCTTCTATAAAAGTATCGATAAAATCAACGATGCGTGATCTAACCCTCTGCAAGATTGATTGACGACACAGAATACTCATTTGTTCAACCTTCAACGGATGGTTTTTTGGTATACACCGTCAAGCTGCTGTCATCATTAGCTATCACTTCTTCGCTTGATTACGACTTTGATGCTGAAGGCTTATTATCATTTCTTGCATCTATAACCACTATGTTTCTAGCGTTTGTTAGGCCTAAATCCGTAAGCACCCCCCTAACTTTTTCCTGGTTTTGTTCGGTGTAACAGAAGATAATAATTACTTTCTTATCAGTACCATTAGCTTTCATATATATCTCAGTCTGCTTTTCCAGACCATGGCTTAGCTTAGGGTTACTCGCTAACTTGAACTCTATGATTGACTTGTCTAGGGCGCCAATTGAAGCTGTATAGTCCACCGGACCGCGTCCATTGTTCACTTCTCTATTTAAATCAACCGGTGAACCAAACCAGACAAGCCTAAACAGTAGCTGCACGGTCTTCTCGTTACTGGGCCTTTTAGAGAGCTTATTATTGATAATCTGATAGCCCTCATGCAATTCGATGCATTCCTTAAGGTAGTTTGCGCGTACAATTGTCTCGTCCACGCTTTTTGCAGGTTGACTGGTAAATTCACTAGATTCTGCAAGCAAATTCGCGAGGTTTTGAGCCTCCTCAACTTTTAATTCGATACTTTCAACTTTTTCAATACTAACAGCCGTTGCTTCACTACCTCTATGCTCTTTTATTTTAATGTAGTAGTCAATTAATTCAGGGAACGTCGATACTGTAGCGCTAGCAGCTTTCTTACGTTCACCACTTGTTGGGCTCGTTTTATTTTTAGTAGGAGCCGGAAGCTTAGAGCTAAAATAGTTGTTTACTTTTGCGCGAAGTTCCTCGTTAGGTATAGAATTTGGAATTTCATCAAAATGCTCTATCAAATCACTCCTGTTTATCCATATTTCATCTTTAGTAAGCATATCTCTAGGCGATAAAAGCACGAACTCATCACCGTAAGCTGGTAGCGTATAAGTCTTTGGCTCCCACGTCTTGGTTGACTTGCTGAAGTAGGCTCTTGGAACACTAAACTTACGCAGCTTACTCTCGTCAACATTTTCTATTGCGAACTTCTGAGTGTACTCTAACAAAAACTCCTTTATAAGATTGGCCGTGAAATCACTGATGCTATCTTTTCCTACGTTATCGTTCACAAGGCAGAGCCTCTCTAGGTGGCTACCGGCTGTTATGCTTTCATCACTCAAAGAAGTGAATATTGTATGAAGATTCTCATGCACAGTTCTAGCGAAACCCATACCTAAGCCTCTACCAGAATTTCCAAGCACAGTATAACCTAGCCAATTTTGTCTTACTTCACTAAAACAAAACCACGCACGCAGCTCTCCATCAGTAACATTCGGTTTGCTTATCGATTTGTCGCGAATAAATTTTAAGTAATCGATTATATTATTGTGAAGTTTTTGGTATTCTTCCTTTTCACTGTTGAACAATAGGAACGGGTCGATGAATAAAGGAAGGTCAGTAATTAAAGAAATATCGACTGCGCCGTAATTATTCAGTTGTTTTTTGGCCACATCAAAGTAGCTCGAGAAGTACAACTTCTTCATATAAATAACCTTCTGGAACTTTTAACGTCACTTCCAACTCTGTTATTGTCGTCCATAGTAGGTAGTAAGTCGATGATTTTGGATTCTAGCATTATAGCATCGGATAATAATGAGTTCTTTGTATTGTCTAGTAGCTTTTGCCTCAAGATTCTGAGAACATCTTCTAGACTCCTACTATCGGTCTCTCCGTGCTGTCCTTTATTCCCCGAAATCATCTTCATGAAGCTAGTTTAGTACGTTTATGCTAACATTGCAATACTATCATAAACATTTTGTAATAGGCTTATGCTTATCTTCTCGGTGGAGAGAATACTGAGTCCAGCTATATCATATATCAGCTACTGCACTTTATAGCTAAGCTCTCGCCAACTTTCTGAATAGCTCCCACGACAAGTGCATTCCCCATCATAAATGCTCGCTTACCATCCGAGACGCCTTCTAGTTGAGTGTGGTTATCTGGAAACATGTCTAACCGTTCAAGTTCAAGTGGAGTAAGCCGCCTGTAACGACCGGATTTCGTTTTGATAACGTGCTTGAAGCGTGAAGCTCCTGATCCACCCTCGCCAGTGATAACTGTTCTGGACGGTTTATCTAATGCGTCTGGAAAAGTCATAGGACCTTCGGCATAATAGTAAACGTGTCCACCTACAGTTTTTCGCTCTTCTTTTTTAGCACCCTTTTGGTATTTCCAAGCAGGAAGTTTACTGTCATCTATGAAGAATTCCTCCGGGACATCAGCTTCCTTCACTAGGACATCTCCTAATGTGACACGCGGACCGTCGTATATAGGCACTGCCTTTGCAGTCGTTACTAAGCGGTCGATGACAACGCCCGAGTTTTCAAATGGACTGATAGATGGACCGTCCGCAGAAAAATTCTTTGTTATTTCAGCTGGGGTTCCTTCAATCCGTAATTCTTTCAACTTCAGAACATTAGACTCAACCGGGAAAGCATCAGCTAAGACGCCACTTTTAGTGAGCCAGGTCTCTTTGCTCTTAGCCTTGACAAGCTTGTCATATAGCTTGGTACCTTTTTTATATCCCATAATAAAAACGCGGCGGCGGCGCTGCGGAAAGCCATAATCGGCCGCATTTACAACGCGCCACTCTACAACATAACCC
>JBDTIG010000008.1:0-11249 GCA_039936495.1 Saccharimonas sp. (SeqCode) | reverse complement strand
ACAGCACCAGTACCAGCCGCTAAGCGTTTGGGAGCAGTGCGTCAGCATCTTTGCCGTTAACTCTGGCTTGTTTGACGAAGTACTCTCGACCAACATAAAGGCTGCTCAAAAAGCGCTTTTGACTCGTCTTTGGACTGACTCTAAGACTGAAATGGAAGAGCTGAATAAGGGCGCTAACAAATTGGAAGCCGATAGTGAGCTTGGCAAGTTGATTACGAAAGTTGCAACATCAGTTGCGAAAGGGTTTGAAGGCTAATGCCATCACAGCGCCAACTAAAGACTAGGATCCGCTCTGTCACTAATACCAGGCAGATTACTAAAGCCATGCAAATGGTTGCGGCTAGCAAGATGCGGCGCGCTCAGGAAGCGACCAAAGCTTCACATGCATATGCTGAGGCTGCCAATGAGATACTTGCCCATCTAGCAAGTCAGGGCGAAACCAGAGACCATAAATGGTTCGCTACACGAGAAGTTAAGCGGCGCTTGATAATCGTGATTTCGACTGATAAAGGCTTAGCTGGCGCTTATGACGCAAACGTCTTAAAGGTATATCTGGGTCTTCTTCGAGCCGATAACGAGGCTAATATCAAGAGCTCGACAGTTACGATTGGTCGTAAGGCGTCAAGATTTGCGACTAAGCTGAAAGATTCCGATATTGTCGGCAGCTATGATGACTTGCCAGATTATCCAGACGGTTCGCAATTTTATGCAGTTATAAATACCGCCAAGGATATGTTTGAGCGCAAGGAAATAGATGCGGTTGACGTCGTCTATACAAGGTTCATCAGTAGTATGTCGCAGGTAGCTGATACGGTTCGTCTGTTCCCTGCCGGATTCCACGAGACGGAAGTTAGCGAGACGGTGCGAGCTGCAACGTTCGAGCCCTCACCCGAGGAGGTTCTCGACAGCGTTGCTTACCGATTGATTAGTTCGAAGCTGTTCCAAGCTTTACTCGATGCTCGAGCTAGCGAATACAGTATGCGTATGCTCGCGATGAAGAATGCGACCGATAATGCTGGTGATATCATAGAAGATTTGACGCTTGCGATGAATAAAGCTCGCCAAGCGTCGATTACCCAGGAACTTTCAGAAATTAGTGCCGGAGTGGAGGCACTGAAATAATGGCAACAGTTAAGGAGAACAAGATGGCTAAACAAGTTGGGAAAATTATTCAGATTATGGGCGTGGTGATAGACGTTGAGTTCGTCGAGAAAGACCACTTACCCGCTATTTACGATGCGCTTAAAATCGCTCATGGTGATCGGGTCGTGACTCTTGAAGTTGCGCAACACCTCGATGAGCGAACGGTGCGAGCTATTAGTCTACAGAGCACTGATGGTCTGAGGCGTGGTCAAGAAGTTGAGTCAACAGGCTCACCAATTACTGTACCGGTTGGGGTTGAGACTCAGGGCCGAATGTTTAACGTCGTTGGCGAACCGATTGATGGCAAACCAATATCGAAAGACGTTAAACGAGCATCGATTCACCGCGAACCGCCAGCTCTCGTCGATCAAACTAACAAGGCGGAGATTCTTGAGACCGGCATCAAAGTTATCGACTTGATTGCTCCAGTTGCAAAGGGTGGCAAAGTCGGATTGTTTGGTGGCGCCGGTGTCGGCAAGACAGTCCTGATCCAAGAACTAATCAATAATATCGCTAAGTTTCATAGCGGTAACTCGGTGTTTGCTGGCGTTGGTGAGCGCACACGCGAAGGTAACGACCTGTACCATGAGATGGCAGAAGCTGGTGTGCTCGATAAGACAAGCTTAGTCTTCGGGCAGATGAATGAACCACCTGGAGCACGTTTACGCGTCGCCCTAGCTGGTCTAGCTATGGCCGAATCTTTCCGCGATGATGGCAAAGACGTGCTACTATTTATCGACAATATCTTCCGCTTTACTCAAGCCGGAGCTGAGGTGTCTGCCCTGCTCGGTCGCCTTCCAAGTGCGGTTGGATATCAGCCAAACTTGCAGCAAGAAATGGGTGCACTTCAGGAGCGGATTACGAGTACCAAAAAAGGCTCAGTTACGTCCATTCAGGCCGTTTATGTGCCAGCTGACGACTTGACTGACCCAGCTCCAGCAACGACCTTCGCTCACTTAGATTCGACAATTAACTTGAACCGTAGTTTGACTGAGATTGGCATCTACCCAGCTGTTGATCCACTCGACTCAAGCTCGACTATGCTCGACCCTGATGTTGTCGGTGAAGAGCATTATAACGTTGCACGCGAAGCTCAGCGTACCTTGCAGCAATACAAGGAGTTGCAGGATATCATCGCCATTTTGGGCATGGAAGAGTTGTCCGACGATCAGAAACAGACCGTTAACCGGGCTCGTCGACTACAGCGATTCTTGGCGCAACCATTCTTTGTCGCGACGCAGTTTACCGGTAACGATGGTGTCTTCATCAAGGTGGCTGATACTGTCAAAGACGTTAAAGATATCCTAGCTGGTAAATACGACGATAAGCCAGAGAGCTGGTTTTATATGGCTGGCGGTCCGCTGTCGGAGAAGAAAGACTGATAGGCTAAAAGACTATGAAACTAGAATTGATTACATTAGCTGGTGTCAAAGTAGACCGAGAAGTTTACGAAGTAGTTTTGCCGACAACTAGCGGCGAAATAGCGGTGTTTCCTGACCATGAGCCGATAGTCTCGGTGGCAGCTCCAGGTGTCATACGTGTCCGATATGATAAGAAAGATTCTGATGACCAAATGGAACTATTCGCTGTTAGCGGCGGCGTGATTGAGATAAACGCCGATTTAGTTCGCGTCTTGGTTGATGAGGCTGAGCATGGTGATGATATCATCGAAGCTGAAAGTCGTGAAGCTCTGGCTAGAGCTATTGAAATGCGCGATAACGCTACTGACCAGGTTGAGCTTGAGAAAGCTCACCAGCTAGTCGACCGGCACATGGTCCGGATCAAAGTAGCTGACCTCAAACGACATCGACGGAAACTGTAGCAATTTCTTTATAAAGCTAGTGGTTGCGAGTAGATCGCCTATTAGTGTATGTTATAGAAGCTAGTCATATATCTTTTTAGTGATAGTTCTTTTATATCTCAACTTTAGAAAAGAGACGCCATGCATCAGCAATCAGCCCAACCTACAAGGAGCAGATTAGCGAATTTGTTCTCTCGCGATACAGCTCAGTACTTCCGCTATAAGTTGCTACAACTAGCGATGAGGATATTTATGAGACTGTATTTTCGTATGAAAATATTAGGGCGAGATAACATTCCTAAAGAAGGCTCAGCGCTTATTGTCGCTAACCATGGATCAACAGTAGACTCTCTTGGAATTTCTGCTTTCGCAGGTCGGCAGGTAGTCTTTCTTGCGAAAAAGGAATATTTCGAAGGCCATCATCCTATGCGCATATTTGTTGGTGGTGGTAGTGGCATACCGGTCGACAGAAGTAACAAGAACAGTGGTGTACGAGCTTTGGGAAAGTGTATTGAAATACTAAAGACAAACTCTAGGAAGATAATAGGGATACACACGGAAGGGACTCGTACGCCTAAGAATAAAGTCTATCGTGGTAGCCCGGGGGCTATTCATATCGCCAAAAGATCGAAGGCGTTGATTATCCCTACTTCAATTAAGGGCGCTGAAGATGCTAACCCGCCAGGTAAGCTATGGCCGAAATTTCGTGCTCAGATAATCATTACATTCGGTAAGCCCGTAGATGTTTCGAAGGGCGTAGATGAGTGTATAAAGGAGATATTAGGCTACGTAGGTGTTTCCGAAACTGCAGCTCAAAATTTACTAGATTCTGAGGGATTAGGCGGTATTCCCCTAGAGAAGGGCCCAGTGAGGCTTATGCGCGCGATAATGCGCTATATCGCCTGGATGGGTGATATGGAATATATCGACAAGGAGCCGGTGCGAGCCGTTGATCTGGCTAAAAAGAAGTGAGACTAGTGTGTAGGGTTGGGTCTAATTATTTTAGACCCAACCCTGTTTTAATTTAGATTATCAATTATCTGTCGAGCTTCTTCAGTTGATTTGGTATGCATCAATTTATCACGCAGCTCGCTAGCGCCATCAAAGTCACGAATATATATCTTAAAGAAGCGCTTCAATGTTTCGAATGGCCGTTTCGTCTGCTCGGCGTATTTATCGTAGAGGTCGAGCTGGAGTGAAAGTAAGTCGATGAACTCTTGTCTGTCGTGCTCCTTGGGCACAAGTTCAAATGCGAAGGGATTATGAAAAACTCCGCGGCCAATCATGATACCGTCAACACCAGGGTGCTGCTCGATGAGCTCTAGACCGTGTGCGCGATCACGGATGTCGCCATTGATAGTCAATAGCGTTTTCGGGGCAATTACATCGCGTAATTTAATAATTTCATCAATCGTTTCGAAATGCGCACCAACCTTGCTCATCTCTTTGCGCGTCCGTAGGTGAACGGTTAAGTTGGCAATGTCTTGCCGAAGCAGATGCTCTATCCAGCCTGGCATTTCATCGAGCTGCGAATAGCCGAGTCGAGTTTTGACGCTGATTGGTAGTCCACCAGCTTTGGAGGCTTCAATTATAGCTGCAGCTGTCTCAAAATGATTGATCAAGCCGCTTCCCTTGCCTTTGGGTGCGACATTTGGCGCTGGGCAGCCCATATTGATGTCTATGCCAGCAAAGCCCGCCTCGGCCATGCCCTGGCTCATCGCAGCGAAGTATTCTGGTACATCGCCCCAGATATGAGCGACAATTGGCTGTTCACTCGGGTCGAAGAACAACCGTCCTTTGGTACTATGCTGGCCTTTTGGGCTACACCAACTGTTGGTATTGGTAAACTCAGTAAAGAATACATCTGGCCGCGCTGCTTCAGCAATCACCTGGCGAAAAACCACATCAGTTACTGCCTCCATCGGAGACAGGATAAAAAACGGTTTCGGTAGGTCTTGCCAAAAATTTGTCATCTTATATAAGTATAATGCCTTTACATGGAAAAGTCCCAGGTAAGCGCGCGTATTGCGCGCCTACCTGGGACCAAGTTGGAGAGGGGTTCGGACTCAAACCGAAATCTCTGGCCAACAAGGCCAGTATTCTACCCTAAACTACCCCTCTAGGAACTTGCAGTTAGTCGCATCTTTGCTCGAAAGCTCTTGGCATTCGAAGTAGCGCGTAATAACCTTGAAAGTCCCACGTTCGCCCGGCAGGACTCGAACCTAACGTCTTCTCTGTTTCTAACAGAGGGCTTTGCCACTAAGCTACGGGCGATTGAGTAATCAAATGATCACATCCACTAAAATATCATAAATATTCATTCTGGTCAATTGGCTCGGTATCTGTAGCGTGAAATTGTTGCGCCCAGGTTATGCGCATCTCGTTAGAGACGCGCATAACCTGGGCTGATGAGTTGTTGCCGGCGAAGAGCAAGAGCTACCTTTTCTGTGCCGCTTTGGCGTTTGCCAGCTGCGCTTTCCGAGCATCCCGACCAGCGGGACCTGCATTGCGCGCCATGTCACTATTCATCTCACGCTGATCTTTGTCAGCAACCCCAAGTCGAACAGCATCAGCGGCTGCAGCGTAGTCTGCGGCATTTTTCGTACCCATTCATATCACCTCCCGGTGGGTGTAGTAGGAACAAACTCTTCTCTATTATACTCTATCTAGCTATATTTGTCAATAAGGAAGTCTTCAAAGGCTAATACTCCCTTGTAATCAGCACTAAATTCGCTTGTATCAGGAAAATCTAGGTTGATTACGCAGCGCCAAACGGCCTGGATGAGTTTGCTAAATCTCTCTAATTCATCGGTCCTGAAAGTTTGCTCGAGTGCATATATTTCGCCTGAGCGGTCAGGCTCAACGAATTGCAAAATCCCACTGTCAAACTCATATTTACTGTAATCTCGCGAGTTCGCGCAGAGTAGTTGGTAAAACATTAGTTGTTGCTGGTAACGATGGAGTTTGATCTTCTCGAAATCGGTTTTGCCTTTCCAGTCGCGACTTGGTTTGCCGGTTTTGTAGTCTGTAACGGTTAAATTATGACCATCGACATCTAGCAAATCGAGCGAGCCAGTTAAGCGTGCGTCGCCAATTTGAACGCCCTGATGCGCGAAACTTAATTCGGTTTTTTGGGTGGGTTTGAATGAAGCATAGCTAGATGCTAAAAAGGCCCGTAAGCTATCGGAGCCACGTTTTTCGAGGCTCTCAATCTCGCTCTCGTCCAGTCGCTCTTTGGCTAGTTCGTGTATAAAATCACCGAGGATGTCTTCAGTTGGGCGCGGTTCCTTGGTCGTGATTAGGTGGGTGTGGGCGCGTTGCAAGGCACGGTGGATCGCACTGCCGAAGCTTGCGCTAGCACTTTTGGCGGATGGAAAATGTAACATATGTTTGATCAAGAAATCTTGTGGTCCACCGCGCGATACGTCGATAAATGAATTTAGATGGGTCGCGGATAGTTTGTAGGATTCGAGCTGAGGCAATAGCAGAGATTTCATGTCTTTGGTTGGCTGGTTGATGACGCGTTCGTGCCAGGCGATTTCAGCGATTTTTGTGCTGTCGACCAGGCTCGGTGTAGATTTAGGCTGCTCGGCGTCCAGAGCGAGGTCCACCAATAGACTGGCTGGCAGCATCGATTTGCCGGAATCATTCATGCTGGCGTAGCTCAAGGTCAGGTTGTCTTTGGCGCGGGTCATGGCGACGTAATAGAGGCGAAGTCTCTCGTCGTAGCTATTGGCTGCCGGGGCTATTTGCATATTTTCTGGGTAGGATATCAACCTAGACCTGCCTCGGGCTTGCTCGCCCCATGATGAGTCGACCGAACCAATGACGTAGACGTTATTAAATTCTAGGCCTTTGGATTTATGGGCGCTCAATAGGTGGATAGAGTTGTCAGTATTGGCCGATTGACCTCTGGTTGACATGATTGATGCGCCTGCCTCGCGGTATAAATGAACGCACTCCAGGAAATCAGCGATGTGGAGCGATTGGCTAGTGTGATAGTCGCGTAGTGCTGCCCGTAGCGCGCGAAGTGCTTCGAGGGTCGAAATATAGGCGTCTGGGTCGTCGGCTAGTACCTCTTTCGAGAAGTAGTAATTAAAGTATGGGGACCGGAACTCTGAGCTTGTGGGGCTATTGTCTGAACTATCCGGGGCGCCGATTAGCACGTCGATGAAATTTTCGAGCGTTTCATTTGGTACCGCTTGAGCACGGATGATTAGCCAATTGGCGAGAGGTGCGAATGTTTCAGAAGCAAGCATCGATTCTAGCCAAGAAGTACGATTTTTGTAGCTACGGATGCTGAGACGCCAAATCTCGATTGGTTTGAAGCCAAACATTGGGTGCGACAGTAAGTCTGGTAGAAAACTGTCAGTTGTATCTGGGTCACCACCAAAAATCGCAACTGAAATATCAGCCATTAGTTCAAGCGTTTGAATTGGCTCTTGGGTCAAAACATTTTGGCGACGTTCATAATTAACGGCGATATCATGGCTAGTTAAATACGGCAATAAATCTATCAGCTCGGAATGTCGGCGTGCGATGACGGCTATGTCGCTCGGCTTGGTGCCGTTTGCGATAGACTTGGTGATTGATCTAGCTAACCATTGGCGTTCGTCGACGATAGTTGGATGCTCTATTAGCGCCAACTTGGTGGTTGGAGTTCGATTGGCTGTGAGTTCTTTTGAAATTTGCATGGTTGATTCGAGGCGATTTTGGCCTTGGATGATAACTTTGCGGGCATTATCGAGGATGATTTGAGATGAGCGATAATTTTGATGCAAAACGACGCTTCTATAGTCAGGATAGGCTTCTCTAAAACGGTGAATATTGCTGACATCGGCACCTTGGAAGCTATAAATTGCCTGATCGTCGTCGCCGACGGCCATGATATTTGGCGCACCGGTTAGATTGTTAAGGGTCAGGTTGAAGATGATCCGTAGCTGGGCTAGGTTGGTATCTTGGAACTCATCAACTAGGAAATAGTGGAACTTTTCCTGGAGGTTGTAGCGTAAGTCTGGGTACAACTCTATAGCGTGGACCACGTTTAAAATCATATCATCATAATCGTACAGTCCGGCGTGCTCGAGCTTAGATAAATACGAAAAGTAGATGTAGGCTAGAGAGCGTAATTTGGTGTGGCGTTTGCGGTCTTTGAAAACGTAATTGCCTTGTACGTCTTTTTCGAGCCATTGGTTACGCCAGGCAGTTATAGGGTTGGTTTTGGTAGTCTCGGATGCCGCTGCGAAAGCGTGCGCCATGCCGAGCGCCAATACACTTGCTAGCGGTGTAACGCCGAGGGGCAACTGTACCGTTGGAAGATTAGCAATTCGTTCAGCTAGCGGCGTTAATTTGTCGAGCATTTTGAGGCTGATTTTATCCGCGAAGATAGCGGCGAGGTCTTTTTCGACTGTGTCTAAAGTGGCTTCGTTGGCGCCAATAATGGCGATCAGCTCATCGCTAGTTAGCCCGGCTTTCTTTAGCTCGCTAATGACGGCAGTGGCGTCCGACATGTGAGTATAATCATCATTCATTTTACTCGCTAGCGGGTTAGAATAGTCTAGGCTATCAAATATTTCGGTCAGGATCTCGCGCCTAGCAATGTCATCGGCCGGCTGAAAGTTGGCGCCATTATAAAAGTACTCACGATTTTGGTTGATGATTTCAGTGCCAAAGCTATGGAAGGTGTGAATGGCGACTTTATAGGCGTCAGAGCCGATAATCTCGACCAATCTAGCGCGCATAGCCGATACGCCGCTATCGGTGAAAGTTAGGCAGAGGATACTTTCAGGCGCCGTATCGGTTTTCTTCAATATGTTAGCGACGCGCATGCTAAGCAGTTCGGTTTTGCCGGTGCCAGGCCCAGCTATGACAAGTAATGGCCCATCGATGGCATCGACTGCACTCTGCTGCTCTTCGTTTAGCTGTCTGTATCTTGCGTCAAAACTCATTGAGTCTAGTATACCCTTTTTCAGCCAAGGTTTGCTAGCGGGGGTGCTTTCGAGGTGAGTTATCGGTAAATCATGGTATAATACGCCTATTATGGATAGTAACGAATGGTTTGATGATTTTGGTCTCGAAAAAGTCATCAAACAAAAGTTTGGCGTCGCGGTCGATGTCGATAAAGCTATTGTTCGACGGATACCTGTCGGACCGAGCGTGTCGGCAACTGTTTTTCTGACGAACAAAAAGCAGCTCTACTGCTATATCGACGGTCAAGCTAGGCTTTTGCTGTCGGACGTCAAAAAGATCGTGTCCCACATGGGTCTAACTGCTGAGTCGTATTTTCCTCCAAAAGGCCGGCCTGATTATTTTAACGAGATTGGTCGCAAGAAATTTAGCGACGTTTTTCCGGGTAGGCATGATATTGGATTGGCCGACATCGCTTTTTATCGTACACTTTCACCTTACTGCCCCGCTTTAGTTTCTATCCGCGAAACGCGTGACGGTGCGATTTATCGCGCTGATAGTGATTCTCATGGTGGTTGGCGGCCAGTGGTTAAGTTTGCATATCGTCGAATCAAGACGAGCTGACGTAAGGTTAGCTCGTCTTGATCAACGTTCTTACAAGCCTAGTCACCTGAGAGAAGACTTGCGTATTGGGACGCTGCCCTTGCTGAGCCCTACTTATCTACCGTAAGTTGGTGCGGCTTGGCCGGTAGGCTTTGTAGATTGTGGATAACGCGGAGTCGTATTTGTGTTTGTCGGTTTTCTGTTATAAGCCGGGTTAATCGTACCGCTAGCGGCGTTCTTCCTTGTACGATTTGCAGGACTACGAGTGTAGCCTGAGCCTGACCTTTTTTGCGACGAGTCGCCTTTTGTGGCGAATAACACTAATCCTGCTAACACTATGATAGAACAGGCTAATATTATATATAAATTCTTTTTCGGTATTACCACTGCTGTGTTTCCTTTTATATTCTATATATTATACGTACTATAGCATAGACATTATAGCTATGGGTTCCTTGAAAACTAGTGTAATCGTGACCATTTTGGCTCTTACATAGAGCACGTTGGCTCTTGATAGTAATTTCGTCAGACTGGATGTTTGTGAAACTAGGGTAGAAAAATACAGTTTCCTACTGTTGTTCCAGATACGTCCCCCGTTAAGTGCGAGCCGTGTTGCCCCTGAGAGATGTACCACTTCCCGCTTTCTTCTGCTTGATACGCTAGCACATAAGTATTTGAACCGATCTCTGGGTCGCCGCCACCCTGCAGCGAGAAACCAATACCTGGCGTGCCGGCACCGCAACTTATCCAAGTATAGGCTGGTCCGATTAAAGTAGTGGATGAGCCCGACCCAGGCCCGGTGTTCAGGTCGTATTGACCGTAATAGAGGTATCCTTTAGACGTAGACGTGGCCATGAATGGAGACCCAGGATCTCCAAGTGGGTCGCCAAAATCTGCTGAGACGCCAGATAATGTCTGACGCAGAGTATCTACAGTCGTATCGTCACTGATTTGATTGGTGTCACCTGGCGAGAAGCTTGAATCGATATAGCAGCCAGCATTACAACCCGATGGGTACTCGCCATTCTTGTCGTAATAATTTTCTAGAGCGGCGGACATGATCTTCATGTCGTTAGCTCTTTTGCTGTCGCGCGACTGTTTTTGGACACCTCTATAGGATGCCACAGTTATAGTTGCGAGGATCGCAATTATGGCGATAACAGTGGTAAGCTCAACTATAGTGAATCCTTGACGTTTTAAAGTTGAATACATAGCGTAATTATACTACTTATCGCTTACATTTTTTTGTCGAGAACGACGAGATGCTCGATGTGTGGGGTTCTAGGGAAAAAGTTGTAGCCTTTATGGTAGCCGATAGCGTAATGGCTAGCCAGCAGCGCTATGTCTCGGGCTTGCGTGACAGGGTTGCAGCTTAAGTAAATTATGCGTGGAGGCTGCACATCGAGTAATTGCTGAGTGACGTCGGCGTGTAGACCAGCACGTGGTGGGTCGACGATGATAGTTGCTTGACTCGAGATGTGATCAAGGGCTTTTTCGCTTGGCGCTAGAATTGCTTCAGCCTGGCTATCGAGATTTTTAATATTTTCGCGCATTTCTCTGACTGCAAATTCGTTGATTTCAACTAGGGTCGTCGGATTGTTTTTGCCAATTGATAGTCCGATACTGCCGACGCCGCTATACAGGTCAACTATCGGGCTAGTGTCGATTGACTGGCTCATATCGCGCAGAGTTTGTTCATAGACTGGCAAGTTGACTTGAAAGAAGCTCTCAGCGGCGTAACGGAACTGTTGTCCGAGGATCGAATCAGTCAGGGTCGTATCGCCGAAATGCGCTA
>JBDTIG010000007.1:0-25753 GCA_039936495.1 Saccharimonas sp. (SeqCode) | reverse complement strand
GGTGATAGATTTCTCTAGCAGTACTGGGGAGATGCTAGGTAGGATATTGGAAGATATTGGCTATGAAATCAAAAAGCGGCTAAAGGATGAAATTGGCGTTTGGATGCATTGTAATATCGGCATTGGCACCAACCGGTTTCTAGCCAAAACGGCGGCGGGGCTACATAAACCAGATGGATTAGATGTTTTAACGTCGCACAATATACATGAGATATTTTCTGGGATGAAACTGCAAGATTTGACTGGAATTGCCGTGCAAAATGAGCGCCGATTGAATTCAGTCGGTATCTACACCCCTATCGCTATGCTTGAATCTAGTTCCGATGCGCTTCACATGGCGTTTCGAAGTATCCACGGCGAGCAGTGGTTTAAGCGCTTGAGGGGTTGGGAAGTCGACGATATAGTTTATGACATGAAGAGTTGTGGCCGTCAATATGTGCTGGATTCTAGAAATCTCAGTCGAGCAGAAATTATGCAGCGGCTGCATAACCTAGTGGAGGGTGTCGGTAGTAAATTGCGCCGCTACGGAAAAGCAGCGCGAGGGGTGAGTTTATATACGCATAATTTTCCCAAGGGGAGTTGGCGAGCGCGTCAGCTTAGTCCCCTACCCTTTTTTAGTGATCAGGCGATTTGGCGAATTGCAGAGCGACTGTTCGAAGGTGCGCCGGATGATATAATCATGATAAGTGTCTCGTGTGATTATCTGCAAGATGACGAAATTGACCAACTCAGTATATTCGGTGACGAAATAGCGCGCGAGCGACGGATAGTGACGGCAGTTGATGAAGTAAACCTGCGCTATGGCGAGCGGACGATTTATTCGGCTGATACTGCCGAAACTAACGCCTATATGCGGGCCAAGATACCGTTCGGGAGTACGAGATATATGTAGCTGGTGCTAATCTGCTATAATTCATAGTATGGATGACGATCAATTTACGAAATTATTCAAATATGTTGAAGAGACTCGAGGAGAGGCCTCTGAGATCAAGCGCTCCATGGCCACTAGGGATGATATTCGTGAATTGACAACGACCATTGAGGGTACGCCTCGAAGCTAGATACTTACGCTACAGAGATGGTAGCTATGCAGCACAAGATTGATAGATTAAACCGAATGATAGACTTCTTGGCCGAAAAAGTCGGGGTCAGCAAACAAACCCTTGATGCGCTCTAAACGTAGGCGCTTAGGAGTTTTAGCGTACTTATGCTCATAGGCTTCCAGAGCAACATATACCGATTTCTACCTAGCATGATAATATATAACTAGCTATGAGCACTAAAAGTATAGTTATGATTGGCATGACAGTAGGTATGACGTTGGGGGCATTTATTCCTTGGATATTTGGCGACCATTCTCTGCTCGATGCTTGGAGTATTTGGGGTGGGTTGGTTGGTGGATTCTTTGGGATTTGGGCCGGCGTCAAAGTTGCTAAACAAATGAGATAGTTATGTCTAAGTATGTACTAGCGGTTAGCGGTGGCGTCGATTCAGTGGCGATGCTCGATATGATGTCACAGGGTAATCATAGCTTAATCATTGCGCATGTCGACCACGGCATCCGGGGCGATGATTCGACGGCCGATGCCCGTTTCGTCGCAAAGTTAGCCGAGAAGTATCAGCTACCGTTTGTGACGACCGAATTGCACCTCGGAGCTAATGCTAGTGAAGAGTTAGCTAGAGACAAACGCTATGAATTCTTATTTTCAGTTGCTCGAGAACACCGGGCCCAGGTCGCAACGGCGCATCACCTGGACGACGTGGTTGAGACGATTGCACTAAACATATCCCGGGGCACAGGGTGGCGGGGGCTAGCAGCGATGGGGCGGGTCGACATTGTGCGACCTTTGCTTCAGTTGACGAAAGCGCAAATATACGACTATGCACTAGCTCGTCGCCTAGAGTGGGTAGAGGATGCCACGAATGCGAGCGACCTCTATAAACGCAATCAAGTACGACACAAAATTGCTGCAATCTTGCCAATCTCCGTGAGCAAACAGGTTATGAACTTGCGCGGCGCACAGATGATTTTGCGGCACGATATAGATCACGAGGCAGAACGCTTGAATGCTCAATTCTCGGGGTCCCGGCATTTTCTGATGCAAATATCAGAGCGTGAAGCGCTCGAGGTGCTAGGAAGCGAGATTAAACAGTGCGCAGGTATTCGGCCGATGGTGCCACAGCTAGTCGGCGCGCTCGGTGCTATCAAGACCGCTCGAACTGGCAAGAAGTTCCAAGTTGGTAGTGGTATAACGTTAGAGTTTAGTGCTCGAAAATACTCTGTAGAGGTGATATAATACCACTATAGTAGATCTGGAGGCCTCACATTTAGTGTGCTGTCGCTAGCACCGAGAAATGCGACGTCATTTCGGAGCTTATTGTTACACAATTGACGAAAATATCATTTGCTCACGAGGAATTAGAAAGGGAACATAGATAATGCCACAAGTGCCAAAACTACCAAAGGGGCCGCAGCGATCACCAAAAAAGATGAACAATATCGTTCGGCTCAGTTTGTTTTGGGGGATAATTATCGTTGGTACGCTGATTGTCTGGGCGACAACCGCTCCTCATACGGAGCTTGAATCCGTTGACGTATCTCAGGTTATCAGCCAGGCAAATGCTGGTAAATTACAGAAGATTGAAGGCCAAGGCGATGATTTGCAGATTACTCTCAAAGGCAGCGACAAGCCAACTGAGAAATCCTTTATCCAAGGCGGTGTTAGTACATTACTTCGTGATGAAGTGCTAAACGACAAGGGTAAAAGTATCATCTCTGACTCTGCCCCATCACAAACTGGCGCAGCTTTCTGGAATCTAGTAACTATATTAGTTCCAGTTCTATTAATAGTCGGATTCTTCATGTTCATGATGCGCCAGGCCCAAGGCCAGAATAGTCAAGCGATGAGCTTCGGCAAAAGCAAAGCTAAGCTCTATGGACTAGACAAAGAGCGCGTAGTTTTTGCCGATATCGCCGGCAATGATAGTGCCAAACAAGACCTAGAAGAAGTTGTAGATTTCCTAAAGCACCCCAAGAAATACCAATCGCTCGGTGCCAGGATACCAAAAGGAGTACTGTTAGTCGGTAGTCCAGGTACTGGTAAGACTATGCTAGCGCGGGCGGTTGCAGGTGAGGCGAATGTACCATTCTTCTCGATATCGGGATCTGAATTTGTCGAGATGTTCGTCGGTGTTGGTGCATCACGCGTCCGTGACCTATTCACTAAAGCCAAGAAGAATGCTCCAGCCATAATCTTTATCGATGAAATTGATGCGGTTGGACGTAAGCGTGGCTCTGGCATGGGCGGTGGACACGATGAGCGCGAGCAGACCTTGAACCAGATATTGGTTGAGATGGACGGTTTTGAAGCCGGCACGAATGTTATCGTCCTAGCTGCTACTAACCGTGCTGATGTGCTCGATCCTGCTTTGCTACGACCGGGTCGGTTTGACCGCCACACAACGATTGACTTGCCAGAGCGCAAAGACCGGGAAGCGATTCTAAAAGTTCACTTCAAGAATAAGCCGACGGATAGTAGCGTTGACTTGGATAAGCTAGCCGCCAAGACAGCTGGATCGAGTGGTGCGGATCTCGCAAATATAGCTAATGAAGCTGCTATCGTCGCGGCTCGAAGAAATTCGAAATCTATCAGCAATAAAGACTTGACTGAAGCCTTCGAGAAGGTTGCGATTGGTCCTGAGCGTAAAGCCAAGGTCATGAGTGAAAAAGAAAAAGAGTTAACAGCCTATCATGAGTCAGGGCACGCTATCGTCGGGCACGTTTTGCCTGATAGTGACCCAGTTCACAAGGTTACGATCATCCCTCGTGGCAGCACAGGTGGAGTTACTTGGTTCTTGCCACCAGAAGACAAGAGTTACACGAATATCTACGAATTCAAAGATATTTTGGCCCGTGCTATGGGTGGCCGAGTCGCTGAGAAATTGATTTACGGCGACGACGGCATTACGACTGGAGCTGGTTCTGATTTACGTAAAGCGACTGAGATCGCCCGTGATATGGTGATCGAGCAGGGCATGGGTACGAAGCTACGCGACCAAGTATTCCATGAAGAAGCTGGTGGAATGGTTTTCGACAGGATGACTCACGAGCGACCATATAGTGAAGCGACCGCGCAAGCTATCGATAGGGAAGTTGAAACCTTGATCAAGGAAGCCTCTAAACGCGCTGAAGCAGTATTAACGGCCAACCGTACTATATTGGACGCTCTAAAGAATGAGCTTCTAAAGTCTGAAACTCTTGAAGAAGAAGAAGCTGCTAAGATCATGGCGGATACCAAACTACCTGAGGCGGTTAAGCTGCACTGATATCGATATGCAGGATGAGCGACCTAAGCGATCTAACCGTTTCCGATCAGTTGTAGCACTTGCTAATAGTAAGTTGTCTATTCAGTGGGCGGCGGCTTTATTAGCGAGTGCGACTCTTATCTCGTCGCTTCTCGGTATCTACCGCGACCGTCTGCTAAATGGCTTATATCTAGATAGCTATCCAGTTGGGATTGACGCTTATACGGCGGCTTTCACGATTCCAGACTTCATGTATTTCTTGCTAGTCTCGGGCGCGCTGAGTGTGTCGTTTATCCCAGTTTTTAATCAACGATTGGCTAGCGGCAATCGTAAATCTGCTTGGGAGCTAAGTTCAAGCTTGGTTAATTTACTTGCTATAGTTACATTTGTCGCAAGTGTCTTAATTATAATTTTTGCTGAGCCGTTGGTCCGCTATGTGGTTGGTCCAGGGCTTGACGAGCAAGGCAGAAGCTTAGCTATCAGTATGATGCGCATCATTGCCGTGAACCCGTTGCTATTTGCTGTGGCAACTGTAGTTTCGAGTATGCAACAAGCGGTCGGAAGATTTGCCTTCCTAGCTCTAGCACCGGTTCTTTACAATATCGGTATTATCATTGGCGCGTTATTCTTCACTGGTGGAATTAATATATTTGGTTGGCAAATTTTCGACGGTGGAATCATGGGCGTAGCGCTCGGAGTGGTACTCGGCGCGATGCTGCAGCTGATCGTTAGTTCGATTGGGCTGCTGGGGCTTAGCTTTGACTATCGAGCAAAAATTAACTGGAAAAACAAAGGTTTCCGCCAAGTGCTTCGACTTTTGCCGCCACGCTCACTCGACCAAGGAATTGATTATTTTAACGGCATCGTCGAGATGAACTTAGCCTCACGAATGGGCGACGGCGTGATGCGTGCTTACCAACAGGCTTCGTCTTTGTCGTTGATGCCAGTTAGTTTGATTGGTGTAGCTATCAGTAACGCAGCTTTCCCGACTCTAACTGAACATTTAGCGGAGGGTGATAATAAACAATTTAAACGTGAACTGCGTTCGATCCTGCGCTGGATAATCTGGCTGGCTTTGCCGACAGCGGTGATTGCTTATTTCGCGCGCGGGTACATAGTCGCTTTTATAAAAAATGGTGGAAATTCATTGATCGCTGGATTGCTCGGTGCGCTCGTAATTGCCATACTCTTTCGAACGATTTACCATATTGCCGCTCGGGCATTTTACGCTAAACAGGATACAAAGACGCCACTTTATGTGTCGATCTTTTCGATAGCACTAAATATCGTACTGGCTGTAACGTTCACGATGAAATTTGGCTGGGGTGCTTATGGGCTAGCTTGGGCGCAGTCGATAGTCGCTTTCGTAGAGGTTATGATACTCCTGACGATACTAAATATTCGTATTCCAGGGTTACTATCCCGAAAATTTGGCTCATCAATTATGCGTATGGTGCTGGCTAGTTTATGTATGGGAGTTATCACCTATTTGACTGTTCAGTTTTTGCAGCTGCAAAATGACGACTTGAGCTTTACAGCAATCTTCCCGAAGTTTGCTGTAATCGTGGTGATCAGCCTGTCGGCTTATCTGCTATTTTGTAAACTATTTAAGCTTCGGGAAGCGGACCCGGTAATAGCCAAGATAGGCTCGATACTATTCGGTCGGGTAAAGTCGAAGTAAGCTTATGAAACAGACGGATATTAGGAACTTTTGTATCATCGCCCATATCGATCATGGCAAATCGACCTTGGCTGATCGAATGATGGAGTTGACACATACAGTTGAGCTACGAGATATGAAATCTCAATTACTCGATAGTATGGAACTGGAGCGCGAAAAGGGTATTACAATCAAATTAAAACCGGTTCGCATGCGCTTTCGTGAATTTGATTTAAACCTAATCGACACACCAGGGCACGTCGACTTTAGCTATGAAGTATCGCGCAGTCTGCAAGCTTGCGAAGGGGCGGTGCTGGTAGTCGACGCTAGCCAAGGTGTCCAGGCGCAGACACTCGCAAATGTCTACTTGGCACTAGAGCAGAATTTAGTCATCATACCGGTACTAAATAAAGTTGATCTGCCAGCGGCTGATGTTCCGCGAGTTTCAAAAGAAGTCATCAACTTGTTGGGTTGTGACGAGTCGGATATTATAAAAGTTTCGGCTAAGACGGGTGAGAATGTTGAGCAAGTTCTTGAAGCGATTACTGAACGAGTACCAGCTCCACAAGGATCAGATTCAACTCCCACGAGAGCGCTAATATTCGATAGCTATTACGATGATTATCGTGGCGTGGTCCTCTACGTTCGTGTTGTTGATGGAGAATTGCAGACCGCTAGCCACATCCACATGATGGCGACAGGAGCGAATGGCTTAGCGCTTGAGATTGGTAAATTGTCACCTGCTATGAAGCCCGAGCCAGCTCTCAAAACTGGTGAGATTGGATATATCGTCACCAACCTTAAATCGACGCGTGATGCGAAAGTCGGTGATACAGTAACGTTGCGCTCATATGTTGATAGTCAAGGAGGCAAGCAAGTTGATGTAAAATCGTTGCCTGGTTATAAAGACGTCAGGCCATTTGTTTACGCGGGATTTTTCACAGTTAGTAACGAAGATTATAACGATTTACGTGAAGCTATAGATAAACTTAGTCTGAGTGATTCGGCTCTGCAATTTGAGCCCGAGAACTCCCCTGTCCTCGGCTATGGCGTGCGGATTGGTTTCCTAGGTTTGCTCCATATGGATATTGTTCGTGAGCGGCTGGAGCGAGAGTATGATTTAGATTTGATAGTGACTAATCCGAGTACTAACTACCAAGTGACTTTGAGCGATGGCGAAGAACTGGACATCAAAAGCGCCAGTGAGTTACCCGATGTTTCAAGAGTAAACGAAATCAGAGAACCATGGATTAATGGTGAGATTATTGTGCCTCAAGAATATATCGGTGCAGTAATTCAATTATTAATTTCAAAACGTGGACTACAAAAAAACCTCAGTTATATAGACTCGCGAGCACTGATAAGTTTCGAAGCACCGCTCGCGAACCTGCTGACGGATTTTTATGATCAGCTAAAAAGTGTTACCAGCGGCTATGGTAGCTTTAACTATGAGCTAGGTAACTACCGCGCTGAAGATCTAGTCCGCGTAGATTTCTATGTGTCTGGTGAGATGGTCGATGCGCTCAGTATAATGTGCCATCGTTCGGAGTCTCAATCTATCGGTCGTGACGTCACTAAGAAGCTAAAGGAAGTCATACCACGCCAAAACTTTGAAGTGGCACTTCAAGCTGCCATCGGCGGTAAGTTCATCGCTCGTGAAACACTAGGAGCTTACCGCAAGGACGTCACAGGATACTTATATGGCGGCGACGTCAGCCGCAAGAAAAAACTCCTCGCCAAACAAGCCAAAGGCAAAAAACGTATGAAACGTTTTGGCAAAGTAGATATACCAAGTGAAGCATTCACTGTAATGCTGAGAAGGGACTAAAGTATGTCAAGCACTGGCTTTAGGGGGAGTGCGATAGAAATCGGATTCACTCCGATTCTGGAGCAGAGGGGTAAGCCCCTCTTAGAATTTGGTAAAGTAGATATACCAAGTGAAGCATCCACTGTCATGCTGAGAAGATATTAAATTAGCGAGTTTTACTTACTGCCGCAGCTAGGAGCCTCGAGAGTATCGTATCAACCGCTTCTTGTTTTGGCACTTTGCTATTTACTTCGATTAGCAAGCCTAGTTTGCGGTATGCGTCAATGACTGGCAGGGTCTTGTTGGTAAATTCCTTGACACGAGTCCCCAGTAACTCAACT
Source organism: Saccharimonas sp. (SeqCode) (assembly GCA_039936495.1). Taxonomy (GTDB): domain Bacteria; phylum Patescibacteriota; class Saccharimonadia; order Saccharimonadales; family Saccharimonadaceae; genus Saccharimonas. The sequence goes on along the minus strand of JBDTIG010000007.1, from coordinate 17,640 downwards.
GCGTCGTCGACTCTGTCTGCTCTGTCGCCGATTTCTTGTGACTTTCGCCAGCGCTCATAGACCATTTCTTCGCCTAGTTGTAGATAGATGACTGATTTAATTGCGTGGCCACTCGCGGACGTAGCCTTGAGGACGCCATTTTCTTCACCCGACCAGCGTCCAACTGAGCTAAGGATTAACGGTCTGTTCGCGAACTCTTTTTTCGACAAATAGGGTAATACGATCCGAATATAGTCATCAGTTGGCGCTAGTTCGCCACGGTTAATTGCTTCTCTGACATGATCTGGAATGACACTATTGCGAAAAATATCACCGCCTCCCATAAGTGGTGCGTCAAATAATTCTGCTAGTATTCGCCCGTGGGTATCTTTACCTGAAAACGGTAGTCCAAATATATTGATTGACCCATTGCCGAGCCATTTTTTGATAATTTCTAGCTGCTTTTTCGTTAGCGACGTATCTATCATGCCACCTAGTATATAGATATGACCAGTTATTCGCAAAAAGTGCAGGCATCTCAGGTTGTAGGTGGGTTGACATATTTGAGCAAGTATTTTATTACTAGGATAGTTTGTTATGGTAGCCAGCTTACGGGATGGGTCAAGCCTAGGCATTGTATATGTAGATAGATTATTTAGCACTCTCACTTGACGAGTGCTAGGTATTTGCTATAATGAACTCATGACAGAGCGTCAGCAAGCAATTTTGGCAGCAATTATCGAGCAGTATGCAGAGATTGCTGCACCAGTGGGCAGTATCACACTAGCTAAGTTGTTTGGTGTTAGTAGCGCGACGATTCGTGCTGAGATGGCTAGGCTTGAAGAGATGGAATTCATCGCAGCACCGCATACCAGCTCTGGCCGTATACCGACCGACAAAGGCTACCGTGTCTACGTCAATGGCATCACAGCTGCTACCATGAGCGAACTACCACGCGGATTCGATCGCAGTGCGAGAACGATCGAAGCACACGTTAATTCGCATATTGATAAAGCCGACCGGGCTATCCGGAGTGCTGTCGATAGTCTAGCGGAATTAACGGGCAACATGGGTTTTGCAACGATTGGTCGCGAACTTTATACCAATGGTATCGGACGCTTGTTCGGTCAGCCCGAGTATTCACAAGGCGAGCATGTCCAATCGGTCGCTCGATTGATTGATAACATCGAACCGTGGTTGCGAGAAGCTGCACCAAATCAACCGCTTAATGTATTTATCGGTAGTGAAAATCCAATCGGTAAATCGAGCGGTGCGACGCTTATAATTAGTAAATTTTGTTCGTCGTATAGCGACAATAGCTATATCGGCGTAATCGGACCGACTAGGCAAAATTATGCACGCACTATGAATCTAGTGCGGCGCGCCGGTACGATGTTAGAGGAGATTTTATAAAGATGGCTAAAAGCAAGAAACAGATCGAATTAGAGCAACAAATTGGTGAGCTAACACTTGATTTGCAGCGGCAACGAGCTGATTTTGAAAATTACCGAAAGCGTGTCGATATAGAGAAGCAGTCCGCTCGAGAGGCTGGTGAAGTACGTGCTATTTCGAGGTTATTACCGGTGATTGACACTATCGACCGTGCGACTATGCATATACCCAAAGAAATTGCCGATAACACTTGGGTTAAAGGCGTGGCAGGATTATCTAAGCAGTTAGACAAGTCACTTAGTGAACTAAAGCTTAGCAAGATTGATTCTAGTGTAGGAGTTGAATTTAACCCGGACGTTCATCAAGCTATTCAATTTGACGAAGAGTCGGTTGGCGATAAAGAAGTCGTCACCGAAGAGCTACAACCTGGTTATAGTTTAGGTGGTAAGCCGATTCGTCATGCCATGGTCCGTGTAGCACGTAAATAATCGCTAGCTATACGTAATGCTAGATATAGTCGAATCGGTAGTGCTTCGTCTGGTATAATGCCTCTATGGACAGGTGGGCAAATGCTAATAAAATCGCAGACTTCATAGCGGAGTTCGGCGGCGATGTCGATTCGGCTATAAATGCTCTGACTGCGTATAAGTTGCAGGTTATACCCGGTAGGCAGGTCATCCCGTCCGACAAGCCGATTTTATTACGAGTTGAAAATGTGTCGAAAACTTACAAGATTAGCAAAGTAAAGGTTGAGGCGCTAAGTGGCGTCTCGCTTGATATACGCCAAGGCGAGTTCGTAGCGATAACTGGCGAGAGCGGCAGCGGTAAGTCAACGCTTTTGCAACTGCTTGGAGGGCTTGATCGACCGAGCGACGGCAATGTTTTTGTAGGTGATACGAATTTACGTAAATTATCTGACAGTAAGCTTTCTGAATTTCGGGGCTGCACGATTGGTTTCGTATTCCAATCATTTTATTTACAGCCATTTTTGAAATTATCGAGAAACATCGAAGTCGTCGGCATGTTTGCTCGTACTCCTAGAAAGTTACGGGCTGACAGCGTGCGGAGATTAGCCGAACGCGTCGGTTTGGGTGATCGGCTAAATCACTATTCGCGAGAGTTATCTGGTGGCCAATTGCAAAGAGCCGCGATAGCTAGAGCACTGCTAAACAGCCCCAAAGTTATCTTGGCTGATGAGCCAACGGGCAATCTCGATAGTGAAAACAGCCGCTCAATTATAGATTTATTTGAATCGATCCGCCATGAATTAGGTACAACCATCGTCATAGTAACGCATGATAGAGCTATTGCGAGCCGCGCCGATCGTATCATCAATATGCGCGATGGGAGGATAGTATGATCCGCTTAGTCGACGCAACAATACTGGCGTACACGAAACTCAAAACTCATAAAATTCGAACCAGTATCTCTGTCGGTGTAGCTGGCATGTTGTTTGGGCTGATTGGTGCAGTCGTGATGATATCGCAAGGTGTGTTTACTAGTGTCAATCGATTTAGTGATGAAGGCTTAAATAATCGAACGATTCTGAACATAACGCGTTCGGGCGGAGACGCGGGTTTTAACGAATACGACCATCGTAGTGATCCAGAGTTTGTCTCTGCGGTTAAGGTAGCCTATGTGAATATAGTTACAAAGAAGCAGGCTGCAGCAAAAAAATTTGGAATTTACTATAATCAAAATTACGGTGACCCATCGCCCCTTACGGTAGACAGTCAGTCGAAAAAAGAGGTGGTTAGCGATACTATGCTTGACTCCCCAGCCGTACAGCAAGTTGCGAATGCTGAGCGCATGGCGATGTTTAAACCGTTTGATATAACAGGGTATATCAGCAAATTTCATTCGGCCAAAGTGATTCAACGCCTAGCACCAGTTAGGGCCACCGACGGTTCGTTGAACTACATGCAAGATGGACAGGAGGGTATATTCGCAGATACCAGACAGCGGACTATGTCGCAGTATGGCAGTGATTCACCGAGCCTACAAGTGCTGGATGGGTCATTAACCAAACCGTTTATTAGCTCGACGACATTTGATCCAACAGCAGGTGATGTACCAGTCGTCATACCCTATAGTGAGGCCGAGAAGCTTTTAGGCTTTAAGAAGCTGGATAATTTGGCAACTGATCAACAAAGGTTAGATAGGCTGAGCCAGGTCCGTAAAAAAGTTGGTGATATTCGAGAATCTTTTTGCTATCGAAATACAGCGTCATCAAGCCTTCTCTCCAGAGCAATTGCTCAGCAGAATGAGATAGATCAGTATTCCAAGGAAGTCGGGTACGTTAAGCCTGATGTAATTTATCAATTGCCATCGGACGATAGCTGTGGACCAGTTCTGGTGGTCAGCGATAACAGGAGCAGCCAGGAACGCAAACAAGAGGCTGCGCAGACGGCTTATGAAAAGGAAATTGGTGAATACGCCGGAGACCCGTATCAACAGAAGATTACGGTACAAGGCGTCGGTATATCGAGTGATTTTGACACTCAGCCACAGACTTGGTCGGTATCAGGTCTAGTTAGTAATTTGTTCTCATCGCAACTCGGCTATGGAGGCTGGTCAATCCCAGGTGATATGTTAGCTGAGCTTCCTGAAAAGTTCCGTCCAGCAGCGGTCTTTGATATACCGACCACTACACTAGCGCCCAATACGAATAGTAGTACGTACGAGTCGTATTTAGTTGAATTTGGTAACCCAAATGAGGCGCGAGAAGTTCTGAGCACGAACAACTATGAGAAAGACAAGATATTCTCCACACCATTCGGAAGCGGCGTGCTGTTTGTCGATGAGATGAGGCGTTACTTGGTGCAGGCGTTATTATGGGCATTTCTCGCAGCCGGTGGAGTGGCGATAATTATTTTGGCAAGCCTTATTAGCCGAACAGTGGCTGATGGTCGGCGCGAAAGCGCGGTATTCAGAGCTATAGGGGCGAGCCGCCTCGATATCTCTACTATTTACGGTATTTACGTTTTGATGCTGGCGTCGAGAGTCGTAGTATTCTCGGCCGTACTAGCTTCGGCGATTAGCATTGGAGCAGACTTGCTGTTCTCGAAGGAGGCCACCATTAGCGCAAAATTGGCCTATACGGCCTCCGACACCACCAAGGAGTTCCACCTATTTAGTCTAACTTCACCATACCTACTGTGGATTATCGGAGTGATTCTAGCTTCGAGCGTTTTGTCGTCGATTATACCTGTTTTACTTGGTGCTAGACGAAATCCAATTAATGATATGCGTAACGATACGTAAATTTTACTTAGAAAACTCGAGGATAGAAAAAGCGCCCATCTCCCCGTCTGATTAACCACCTATATCAGGTGATTTCACAGAGGGGAGGGGCGCATTTCTTCACTTCTTTGATAGGGGCTCAGGCTTTCACGTAGGCCCAGCCTGACTTGATACCGTGATACAGCGATAATGTCAATACGCCGAGCGCTGTCCACTGAGCCCAGTCAAATGGCATGAACGCTATCGTTATGCCGATCGACTGGAGGGCCATCTTGATTTTCCCGTCCCGGTTAGCAGGAACTATCAGGTTACTTCGACTTTTTTGGAATCGTAGCAATGTGACGGCCAGCTCTCGAGCTATTATCACGCCGAACACAATCCAGCCGAATGGCTCGGCAAGTCCGGTTAGACATAGTCCGATTAGACTAAGCAGCACCAACGCCTTGTCAGCCAACGGGTCCATAATCTTGCCGAATTTAGTAATCTGGTCCCATGCTCTGGCCAAAATACCGTCAAGCTTGTCCGTTAGGGCTATCAATACAAAGGCGGTCAGAGCTAGCCAGCGATTACCATCGCCTTCAGCCGGTCCGGTTAGTAGTAGCCACAGAGGCACCCACGACACGAGTAGCCTCAGTACGCTCAGGAAGTTCGGAAACTGTCCAGTTAACTTCAGCCGCTCAACCATCGTGGAAACTCCTTTCGGGGAGAAGTAGAAGAACGTAGTTCCGGTTTCACGGCCGATACATCGACTATGAATAGAGCTATATAGTTACTATGCTTATAGGGGCGAACTTAGTCAAGCATAGGGAGGATAGATTTTAATTAGTTGGCACTCTTGACATGAGAGTGCCAACTAACATATAATGAAAATACTAGCAGTCGAATCAATAGAGTGCTAGAATAGACATATAACTTATTGGTAATAGAAACTAGCTCATGAAAGGGGTAACAATGGGTAAAATTATAGGAATTGACCTCGGTACAACTAATAGTGCTTTTGCGTATATGGTAGCCGGTAAACCAGAAGTAATCACAAATGCTGAAGGAAACCGCACAACTCCAAGCGTCGTAGCTGTCAATAAAAGCGGTGAGCGTTTGGTTGGCCAAGTAGCTCAGCGTCAGCGCGTCACTAACGCGAAAAAGACCATCTATGGTGTTAAGCGCCTAATTGGCCGTAAGTTTGCTGATGAAGAGGTCCAAAAAGACCTCGATATCATGCCATACCAGATCGTCAAAGGTAAAAACGGCGTCGCCGTCAAACTGGACGACAAAGAATATACGCCAGAAGAGATTTCAGCGATGATTTTATCGAAGATCAAGGCAGATGCTGAAGCTTTCCTCGGCGAAAAAGTCACCGAAGCTGTCATAACCGTGCCAGCGTACTTTGACGACTCACAGCGCCAAGCAACTAAGGATGCCGGCAAAATTGCTGGCCTAGAGGTCAAGCGCATCATTAACGAGCCAACTGCGGCTGCACTGGCTTACGGTCTCGAGAAGAGCGGCGAAGAGAAGATTGTTGTCTTCGACCTCGGTGGTGGAACGTTTGACGTATCTATCCTGGAACTTGGAGATGGTGTATTTGAAGTCAAATCCACCAATGGCGATACGCACTTAGGCGGCGAGGACTTCGACAATATCATCGTTAATTACTTCATCGATGAATTCATGAAGTCTGATGGTATCGACCTTAAGAAAGATAGCGCTGCGATGCAACGCCTCAAGGATGAAGCTGAAAAGGCTAAAAAAGAGCTATCAACCACAACTGAATACGACGTAAATATTCCGTTTATCACCGCTGATGCCGATGGCCCGAAGCACTTCGAGGTCAAGCTGACACGTGCTAAGTTGGAAGATTTGGTCAAAGGCTTACTCGATCGATTGAACAGCCCAGTTGAAAAAGCGCTAAAAGACGCTAAGCTGGCGAAGTCTGATATCGATAACATCGTGCTTGTCGGTGGTATGACTCGTATGCCAGCTGTTGTTGAGCGCGTCAAGAAACTATTCGGCAAAGACCCGATGCAGGGCGTTAACCCTGACGAAGTTGTAGCCGTTGGCGCTGCTATCCAGGGAGGCGTGCTAGCCGGTGACGTCAAAGACGTGCTGCTATTAGACGTAACGCCACTGAGCCTCGGTATCGAGACGATGGGCGGTGTTTCGACTAAGCTCATCGAGCGCAACACAACTATTCCGACTAGCAAGAGCGAAACCTTTAGTACGGCTAGCGACAACCAACCACAAGTTGAGATTCACGTCTTGCAGGGCGAGCGCGAATTTGCAACCGACAACAAGAGCCTAGGCCGTTTCGTGCTCGATGGTATCGCGCCTGCACCACGTGGTGTGCCACAAGTTGAAGTTACCTTTAATCTCGATGCTAACGGTATCCTAAATGTTACCGCTAAAGATAAAGGCACTGGAAAAGAGCAATCGATTACTATCCAAAATTCTGGCAATATGAACAAGGAAGATATCGAAAAAGCTCAGAAAGATGCTGAAGTGCATGCTGACGAAGACAAGAAAAAGCGTGAAGCAATTGACGCCAAGAATTCGCTAGAGAACACTATTTATCAGGCCAAGAAAATGCCAGATGAATTCAAGGATAAGATCTCGGACGATGACAAAAAAGTTATCGAAGAGGCTGTCACTGAGGCTGAGAAACATAAGTCATCAGAGGACAAAGAAGAGCTCGAAGCAGCCACTAAAGCGCTAAATGATACGATTATGCCGATCGGCGCCAAGATGTATCAAGCTGCCGCTGAGGAAGCAAAAGCTGAAGATGGTAAATCAGACGATAAAAATGCACCAGTTGAAGGTGAAGTTATCGATGAGGAGCCAAAGGGCAAAAAGAAGGGCAAGAAGTAATACTTCTTAATCACTAATAAAAATCCCCGGGATGTATAGTCCCGGGGATTTTTTGTCTGTTGCTTTTTTGCGCGTATAAGACTTACTATTTTGTAGCTTCTACTGTATATCGACTAGTTCGATGTCAAACACCAAATCGCTATTTGGTGGGATATTTTTGGCTGCTCGCACTGAGCCATAAGCCATAGGTGACGGTATGATTAGTCGCCGCATGCCCCCGACTTTCATGCCGGGTACACCTACGGTCCAGCCTTTGATTACCTGATCTAACCCAAATGTAGCCGGTTTGCCGAAGTCGTGACTAGATTGAAAGATTACACCGTTCTTACAGAGAGCGCCAGTATAGTGCGCCGTTATCGTATCACCAGGCTGTACTTCAGCGCCAGTTCCGATTTCTATATCGTTTATCTCTAGTCCGTCGACCGCATCAATTGGGTCGAAGTCGGTTAGTTTGGTTCCTTCGTATTTATTAGTCATATATTTAGTATAACATTTGTATTTTGCTTGGGCGTATACGGTGCTGTATAATAGACATACAATCAACCGTAACACTATATTGGAGGTACGTATGGGAATTATAGGTTGGATAGTACTCGGTGGTTTAGCCGGCTGGGTAGCATCAATGTTTGTCGGGACGAATCATCGGCAAGGACTCCTGGGGAATATAATATCAGGTATCATCGGTGGCGTCGTAGGTGGTTGGGTATTTCAACTGATCGGTGGTTCTGGTGTCACCGGTTTTAATCCTTGGAGCTTTTTGGTCGCAGTCGTTGGCGCAATAATTGTACTAATGATCTGGCGCGCAATCTCAGGTCGCTCAGCAAAGGGCTAACTCTACTTGAGTAAGCATCTCTAGATGCTGACACTGAATAGTAACTTACCCCCGAATTTCGGGGGTAAGCTGGTAAGTGTACTCTGGTGGATTAGGCACATGAGGGCTTAGTCGCCTATTCGTTTATACTAGTGCAGCAGTGGACTTGATCCCAGTCGCCGAAAATGTCGGTACATAGACCTAGGCCCGCTGCAGATACCCGCTTTGCAGGGTTTGCACGGTTTGCACGGTTTGAGCGTCTTACGATTCTCATAATTAGCACAAGAGTCTCTTTCTCGGGGTCGGCGTACTCCCCGTTGTCTCCTACTGCCAATAAGTAGGGGCGTATGTCGCGACCATAGTGAGGCCAGCCCAAAAACATAATCTGTTCGGGCTCTTCAGCATCAGACCAGAGTAGGGCTTCCATCCAAGGTTCGATATCGACAAGACTAAGCAGGTTTGGGGCTAGTCCGAACGGTCGATCTGGTGGAGAATTAAATCTCGTCGCACTCATCTCGTGCTCCTTATTTAGAAACGTACACCGGAGTTTACCAGCTAGTATTCATGATAGCATGATGGCTCAACCACTCGAAGCGCTACCTCGTTGAACGAGGCTACTCTGTCTATTATAGCATAAGTAATATAACGAGTCAATAGCACGGAATTATAACTCGAGGAAGAGCGCCACCCAGACCATGCCGGGATCGCCTTTATAGACGGGTGCATTGTACCAGCTACCATCGAGATTTAGCATCTCGGGGAAGTTGCCGTGCAAGGTTAGCATATCCGAGAATTTCTGATATTCTTCCTTATAATCGGAGTGTTTATAGCGTTTCAAAAGGTGCAAATAGTATTCGCCGTGCCAGCTCCAGATAGTTTTGCCTTGGTAATTCGGCATCCACGGGGCGGTCATCCACCAGTGATAGCGGAATTTATCAGGTGTCGGCGTGTAGATCATCGGGTAGGGAGTAGTTAATTTCTTGGATTTGATAAACTCGGCTGTCTTATGGAACATCGCTTTGTCGTCGACGATACCGAGGAAAAATGGGAATAGGGCACACTCAGCGCTAAAGGCATTGTTGCGGTAGTCGGCGTTGAAGTATCGGCCATTCCAATAGTGGTCAATTAGTAAATCATGGTACTGCGCTACGTCGTAGGCGAAATTGAGCTGGAGCTGTTTGGCGCAAACCGCTAAACGAGCAACTAAAGCGACCGAGTAAGCACTTCGGTCGTAGATTACAGCGTCGCGCATCTCGGCGTACTTGATTTCTCGAATATTGCCGTAGGCATCGAGAAAAGATTTGGAATAGCGCTTCAGCATGCGGTTGAGGAACTTTTGTTCACGAATTGATAACTTATAGTCACTAACGACTAAACAGTGTAGAAGCCAGGGTACTGCATCGATACTTTTGCCTGGAGCATTGAAACAGTTACCACTTTTGTCGATGCAGGTCGTGATAACGCCCGCTTTTCGGTAGTGTTTCAGCGCGAAGCGTAATGTATGGTGGACGCGCTCTGTGTAGCCGAGCTTGACTAGCGAATCGCAAACGGTGCCGAAATCACGCATCCAAAAGAAGTTAAAATGACCGAGGCTAGTCCGGTAGAAATCTCCCTCCCACAGCCGATCGAGAACTTGCTGACAAACTTCACGGGCGTCACCATCGAAGTGTTCAACTTTGCCAAAATAGCGGTTGATGAGCTGACGCGATTCAGCCCGTAAAGTGCCAAATATTACGCCGATAGTTCGAAAGAAAGGTCTCATACTAACAGTATTGTAGACGCAAACTAGTTAATGGTAAAGCTTATCTATGACTAAGAGGTCGCTAGAATGGCTGCGTGATATAATAATCAGCATTGATGATGTACTTAGAGGTAACCTTACAGGTAGTTTTGCTGGTGGTAACGGCCGCAATTTTTTCGGGGCTGAACATCAGTTTGATGTCGCTCGATACGGCCGACTTACGACGTAAAGCTAAGCTTGGTAACCTGGACGCGAAACGAGTTTTGCCTCTACGCCAGCGTGCTTATCTGTCTTTAGCGGCAATTTTGTTCACTAACGTGGCAGTTATATCGGTCAGTTCCCTGCTAATCGACAGTTATTTTAATGGCTGGATCGCGGCGATCGCGACGACGATACTGATCGTTATATTTGGCGAGTTAGTGCCACAGGCGCTTTTCGTCAAAAAGGCTTTGAAGTTTAGCGCGTTTTTTGCACCATTAATCCGATTAGTTATAATTGTGACCTACCCGCTATCTAAGCCACTGGCTGTCATTTTGAACAAGATAATTGGTCGCGAAAATAAAGGGCTTCGTAGTCGGGCGGAGCTCGGGCTGCTGATAAATGAGTATAAACTGTCGGCCGCTAATGTTCTCGATGACGATGAAGTAGAAATTGTGCAGAGTACTTTAAAGTTAAGCACTAAGACGGTGCGAGATATCTTGCGGCCAATCGGGGAAGTATTTTGGCTTTGTGAGTCTGCGACGATAGACGCAGGGACTGTTGACGATATTAAGCGCCATGGCTATAGTCGGATACCGGTATTTGATAGAGATCTAACTCAGTGTTTTGGTGTGCTGTTGATGAAAGATATGGTAGACATTAACTTCGGAGCTAATCCTATCGGGGTGATGGAGTTCAAAGTCCATCCGACTGAAACTATCGGTGTTCGCACTGCGCTCGATACGACATTTCGTAAGTTTGCCTCGATTCACTCACACATGGTGCCCGTCCTCGAGCGAGGTAAAATCATTGGAGTTATCACTGTCGAAGATTTGATCGAAGAGATTTTAGGTCACGAGATTATCGACGAGACTGACTATGCGCATAATCGCGCCTAGTTTTGTTAGCCTCATACTCTCTAAAACGCTTGTACTTATAGTTCATAGCTAGTACCATATAGAGAATATGGATTTACAAAAAGAACTCACCCAAGTAATTAAAGGTGACGTAGATATTACTGACGAAACACGGAAGTTTTATAGTCACGACGCTAGTATTTTCGAAATGGTGCCTCAAGTAGTAGTTTTCCCTAAAGACGCAGCAGATATCATCTCGCTAGTGCGGTTTGTCACCGAACATAAGAAAGACGTCTTGGACTTGAGTCTGACCGCTCGCTCGCAAGGTACAGATATGTCCGGAGCCGCCATCAATGATTCAATCATCGTCGACACTAACCGTTACATCAATCAAATGATCAGCGTTGCTCCAGAGAGCGCGACGGTTCAGCCAGGTATGAAATACCGTGATTTCGAAGCTGAGACTTTGAAGAATGGTACGATCATGCCGAGTTATCCAGCTAGCCGTGAGTTAGCTGGCATGGGCGGCATCGTCAACAATAACTCTGGTGGCGAGAAATCTCTCCAGTATGGCAAAACCGCTAACTTTGTGACTGATATGAAGATGGTCCTATCTGACGGCAATGAATACGACGTCAAGCCGCTGAACCGTGACGATCTAAACGCCAAGATGGACCAAGACACGTTTGAAGGCCGCTTGTACCGCGATACCTTTGAGATTTTAGACAAGAATTATGACGAGATCAAAGCCGCTCAACCAAAAGTCACAAAAGACGCCACTGGCTATCATATGTGGGATGTTTGGAACAAAGACACGGGTGTATTCGACCTAACCAAGATGTTCGTCGGTGCTCAAGGAACTTTAGGACTCATGACCGAAGCGACCTTACGACTAGTACCGAAACCGATGCATTCTGGAACCTTAGTCTGCTTCATGAGAGACATCAATAACCTCGGCGAGGTGATTCCTGGTGTGTTAGCTCATAAGCCATCCACTTTTGAGTGTTTTGACGATAATACTCTATGGATTAGCTTCAAGTTTATCTTTGCCTTTGTGAAACGACTGGGTTTTTGGCCATGGGTAAAGATGCTCTTCCAATTGATTCCTGACGGGTTAGCGCTACTACGCGGTATCCCAAAGATGATTTTATTGATTGAGTTTACAGGTGATAGTCAAGCTGAAGTTGCGGCAAAAATCAGCGCTGCTGCCAAAGATTTGAAGCGTTTCAAATTCCTCTATATGGAAGAGAACGATACTGAAGCAAAATCACAGAAGTTCTGGCTGATGCGTCGTGAGAGTTTCAACTTGCTTCGCAGCAAGGTCAAAGACAAGCACACTGCACCATTTATCGACGACTTCATCGTACCACCAGAGCGTTTGACGGAGTTCTTGCCACAATTGCAGCAGATTATCAAGAAGTATGGCCTCTTAGCTACGATTGCTGGACACCTCGGCGATGGAAACTTCCACGTCATACCTCTCATGAACATCGAAAAGCCCGAAGAACGCGCCAAGTTAGAGCCGTGTATGAAAGAGGTTAATACTCTGGTGATTAGCTACGGCGGTAGCGTCAGTGGTGAGCATAATGACGGTCTGGTTCGTGGGCCATGGCTCGAGCAGATGTATAGCCCGTCAGTCCTCGGCTATATGCGCGAGATTAAAGCTATGTATGATCCCTTGAATATCTTCAACCCGCACAAAAAGACCGACGCAACTTGGGACTTCAGCTTCTCGCATATTCGTGATAAATTCTAACCCAAAGCTAGACTAGTAGTCTCCACCCGGCAAGTCCCAGAACCGTTCTAGTGTTGCTACTCCCGATAGCTTGAGAGCTGTAGCGGTTTCGATGCCAACATAGCGCCAGTGCCAGGCCTCGGGGCTATATCCTGTTACATCTTGGAGCTCGGTCGGGTACCGTTCGATAAAGCCATAATCTGCCGCATTTTCTTTGAGCCAGCTATATTGGCCAGTACTACGAAAGCATTCCAAACTACAGCCGCCTGCCGAAAAATCGAGCGCCAGACCGGTTTGGTGTTCGCTGTAGCCGGGTCGCGCGCTGACGGTATCTGCGACTGAGGTGCTACCTTTAACGGTTATCCAGTGATCGTAGGAGGTGATTTGATCAGTATAAGAGCGATAGCTACTGGTTAGACTGATTGGCATCTCGTCGTTGGCTGCGGCATCAAACATCGCCGTAAGTGAAGGTAACATTTTGCCACTGACGGAGAAGCCATCATAATTTACGAGACCAGATGGCACAAAGTTGATTGGGCTGATGCAGCGCTTTTTATTGACGATCACATCGATTTGGTTAGGATTACTGTGCGGTCCAATCGTACTACAGTCGGTCTGTAGAGACGTGATTCCTGTGATTGCTACTTGTTTGGCAGCTTCAGCGCTAGCCTGACGCTTAGCCTCAGCAGCTTTCATTTCGGCGACGATTTTTTCTTTAACGTTTTGGAGATTTTTTTGGTTGAGCTCTTGTTGTTTAGCGCTTTCTTGCTGAATCTTACGTAGCTGTTGATTGGCAAGATTTGTTGCGATGGTAAATATGCTAGCTGATAGAACTAGAAGTATGCCGACTATAATTAGTAAGTTCCGTCGCCGTTGTATCGCTCCTCTTAGCATAAAGATTATTATATCATAGGCCGGTGTTGTCAAGAGCAGACGAAGTCAATACTGGCACTCTGGCCCTCGAAGTGCTAGAATAGTAAGTAATGAGTAAACGTGATTATTATGAAACGCTTGGAGTCGCCAAAACTGCTAGCGCTGATGAGATAAAAAAGGCTTTTCGGAAGCTTGCCGTCAAATATCACCCTGATAAAGAGGGCGGTGACGAGACTAAGTTTAAAGAGGCTAATGAAGCCTACGAAGTGCTCAAAGATCAGCAAAAACGTAAACGTTATGACCAATTCGGCCATGCTGGCGTTGGCGGTGCAGCTGGTGGCGGGGGAGCCGACCCAACGGGCGGTTTTAATTTCAATGGCCAAGACATCCATTTTGATTTCGGCGGCGGTGGCTTTGGTGACATGTTTAGTCAATTCTTCGGTGGTCAACAGCAAGGTGCTCAACCACGACGCGGGCGTGATGTTGAAACCAAAGTGACGCTTAATTTCGAAGAAGCTATCTTTGGTAAAGAAGTATCACTCAATCTATCTCTCGACGACGAATGTAGCCATTGTCATGGCACGACGGTTGAGCCGGGCTACTCGATGAAAACCTGCCCAACCTGCAAGGGTGCCGGTCAGCAAGTTCGCATGATGAATACGATGTTTGGTCAAATTCAACAGGCAGTCACTTGCCCCACCTGTCATGGACGAGGAAAAGTTCCAGAAGTAGTCTGTACGGTCTGTAAAGGCAGCGGTGTCGAGCGCAAAGACCAAACGATCAATGTCAAAATTCCAGCTGGTATCGATGACGGAGCGACGATTCGTCTGCGCGAGCGCGGTGAGGCCATCGGTGGTGGAGAGCGTGGTGATCTGTATGTTCATGTCCGCGTCAAGGCGCACAAGAAGTTCACTCGTGAGGGAGATTTAGTGCTATCTGAAGAGCATCTCAGTATGGTAGAGGCTGCTCTCGGTACTGAGATCGATGTCGATACTGTTGACGGCGTCGTGACTATGAAGGTCCCAGCTGGCACGCAAAGTGGCACGGATTTCAAACTATCTGGCCACGGTGTACCGCATATTCGCGATAACTCACGCGGCGCCCACATCGTCAGCATATTTGTCGATACGCCGACCAAACTGACCAAGAAACAGCGTGAAGTGCTTGAAGAGTTCGATAGCGCCAAGAAGCGCGGTATATTTGGCTAGACTTCTCGAGGAACTTGAACCACTCTACTTACATAGCGGTGCCGCTTATGCTATAGTGGCTCTGAATGTATTTGATTTTCAAATAAAGAGTTGACCTCATGCAAGTAAGTAAACCACCTAAACCACTAGCTAGTGCCTTCACTATTGTCGAGCTCCTCATCGTTATAGTTATTATTGCTATTCTGGCCACTATTACTATCGTAGCTTATAACGGTATAACTGCTCGTGCCCATGACTCAAGTCTCAAAAGTGATCTGGCCAATGGCTCTAATCTCCTAGTAATAGCTAAAACGATTGACGGCAAATACCCAGCTAACCTAGATACTGTTAATAATGGCAGTCCCTTTAAAGTAAGCGGCGATAACCACCCAACTTATAATACCAATGCGGCTAATGATGCTTACTGTCTAGAGCTAGATTATCCGACCGCGAACCCTACTACGTCTTTCTTTATAACCGACACTAGCACTTTCCCGCAACAAGGGATCTGCTCTGGTACAACTGGTAACCCAGGGGGTTCGCCCATAGCTGGTTCGACCTGCACGACTGGCTATATTCCGGTGCCTGGCAACCCATCACTTGGCACTAGTGACTTTTGCGTCATGAAGTACGAAGCCAAGAAGGTTGGCACTGTAGCTACGTCTCAGGCGTCTAGCACTCCTTGGGTTAATATTACGCAAACCAGCGCTATTACTACCGCTGCCGCAGCCTGTGCTGGCTGTCACCTAATCACCGAGGCTGAGTGGATGACGCTCGCGGCTAACGTCCTATCAGTCCCGAGTAATTGGTCTAGTGGCTCGGTCGGCAGTGGCTTCATCTACTCTGGGCATAATGATAACTCGCCAGCTAATGCTCTCGCTGCCAGCACCGATGACTCCGATGGCTACAACGGTACTGGTAATACAGCTCCTAGCAACCAAAAGCGCACCCTCCAACTGACTAACGGCCAAGTTATCTGGGATTTTGCTGGTAATGTCTGGGAGTGGACAAACGCGACGATAAATACAGGTACATTTGGCGGCTCAGACTATCCGGCAGTCTCAAACTGGTACACTTTCCCGGCCAGCTCACAGCCTAGTGCACTTAGCGCTACATCGGGACTGTCGAGTATAGCCACCTGGGGTGATAGTAAGGGGTTAGGCTACTTTTATGGATTAGGGTCAGGAAATAAGGCTCTTAGAGGGTTTCAGCGTGGCGGTAGCTGGAGTAACAATGTTTTCGCTGGCGTGCTTGCTATAAATATGGACGCTGCTCCGACTGATGTGCGCGGTGGCATTGGGTTTCGTGTGGTTTCTGGAGACTAGCGTCTGGCAATTAACTAATTGATTCCTTGGAATATTCGAAGAGTTTGGCACTGCCAAAAAACGCGATATATTTGGCTAAAATTACAAAAGACTATTGACTTTTAGAGACGTTTATGCTAAGATAGAAGTATGACAACAGGTCAAAAAATAATCATCGGTCGTACATCGGTCGCTGGGTTCCCGGCAGACAAGATTACAGATGTGCCGGTGAAGATTGACACTGGAGCTGATTCGTCTTCTCTCTGGGCATCGAGCATTTCTGTGGACGGAGACGGCGCGCTACACTTTGTTTTACTCGACAAACAGTCTAAGCATTATACCGGCAAAGAGCATATGACTAAGAAGTATGAAGCGCGACGAATCCGTAGCTCTAATGGCCAGGCAGAAATCCGGTATGTCGTTAAATTATCGATTAAGCTTGAGGGACGCATTGTGCTTGGGACCTTTACTCTATCTGATCGATCTTTAAATACTTATCCGATATTGATAGGCTGTAGGCTCTTAAAAAATAAATTTTTAGTTGACGTAGCTAAGGGTAAAGTGCTACCTTCTGTACATAGTGGAATGATTAACTTGTCAGAGGAATTGCAGAAGGATCCGCTGGGCTTTCACGAAAAATATTATCTCCAAGATGAACAAAGGAGTACAGATTTATGAAAATTGCTATTTTATCGAATGGGCCAGGTAATTACTCGACAACACGTTTAAAAGAAGTCGCTATCTCGCGTGGGCATGAAGTGCGAATTATTAAATACCGCGAATGTTACGCTAGTATCGAGAAAAATAACCCAACGGTTAGTTACCGCGGTGAAGATTTGTCTAGGTACGATGCGATTATTCCCCGTATCGCCAGCTACATGACACGCTATGGCTCAGCTATCGTGCGCCAGCTCGAGATGCAGGGTGTTTATACGATTTCTAGTTCGATTGCGATTGCCCGTAGTCGTGACAAACTTCGTAGTATGCAGCTACTCGCTAAGGCTGGTGTCGGCATCCCAAAGACGGTATTTAGCCGAAATTCTGCTGATATTGACGATTTGATTGAGAAACTAGGCGGAACACCAGTCATCATCAAATTGGCTCGCGGTACTCATGGCAACGGCGTGGTGTTAGCCGAAAGCAAAAAAGCTGCCAAGTCAGTTTTGCAGGCACTTTATCTGACGAACGAGGACGGAACTAACATTTTGGTTCAAGAGTTTGTCAAAGAGTCAGCCGGTACCGATATTCGTGCTTTTGTAGTCGGTAGCCGTGTGGTTGCTAGCATGAAGCGGCAGAGTTTAGACGATGATTTCCGATCTAACCTCCATAAAGGAGGCGAAGGCACGATGGTGAAACTAACTGATGAAGAGCGTAAGATGGCGATCAAGGCCGCTAAGGCGATGGGACTAAACGTCGCTGGTGTCGATCTAATGCGTTCAGAGCGTGGGCCACTGATACTAG
>JBDTIG010000006.1:0-3511 GCA_039936495.1 Saccharimonas sp. (SeqCode) | reverse complement strand
TCGTCGTAATATCGAGCGTTTCTTCACTCATGCGCTTGATGAATTTGGTCTCAAATTCCTCTTTGCGTGCCATCGATGGTACATCGACATGAGCTTCATAAGCCTTCTCGCGGTCAATCGGAAAGGTCTCGAGGATGTACTCGAAGCTCATGCAGTGATTAGCCTCTTCCCACATCTGCTTGGCGAGATATAGGTGACACTCGGCGGCGTTGACATATGGATAAACTCCGAAGGCCAGGGCTTTATTTACCAGTAGCTCATTTGGGTTGAAATAACTGACTAAGAACGTAAAAGCGTGCTTTTCTTCGTCAGATAGTTTCTTCCAATCGGCCAAATCCTGCCCCAGTTGAATTTCATTTGGAAACCAAGTATTTGCCACCGCCTGGTCGTACAAATCCATCGCCCACTGGTAATGAATCGGTTTAAGTAGTAGTCCGTCTTGAACACCTGAGCCTAAAATTTTTGCCATTTTCTACTCCTCCTCTTTTATGCCAAGTACGTCCGCCCATTGAGCGGCATTGATTAAAGCCTCACCGCGCCTCTGTAGCTCCACGTAAGTTTTACGCCACTCTTCAGCTGATACTTCCGGACCTTTATAATTAATTGTTTCTGGACTTGTAGCTGGCATTACTGGCACCCCTCACACATTGTTAGATCCGCCGGGTCAATCGGCGCTGATATTTGACCATTTGCTGAACTTTCAGCCGCTTCGGCTTGAGCATTGGCGATTGCCTGTTCGATGATACTTAGTTTTTCTTCGAGTGTCATGTCATCGGTGATGGCGATTTTATCTTTTATACTCATAGCGTTACCCTCCATTTTTTTGTTATACTTTCGCGAATCCGAACCCGGTTTTTCTGGTACCAGATTGTTTAGCTATATCTTCAAGTTTGTTGACTTTGGTGGTTGATTGTTCAGCCTGATGACGCGGTTTGACGTGCAGATAATAGGTCGTCTTCAGCCCGCGTTTCCAGCAATCGGTATAGATGTCGACGTATTCATCGATGTCGCGCGTTTCGAGGTACATATTGCGGCTGATGGCTTGGTCGACCCATTTCTGAGCCCGAGCCGCCACTTCAATGAAGGCGGTTGGCGCAACCTGGAAGCTGGTCTTATAGATATCGCGGATACGCCGTGGGATGACGTCTATCTCCTGGATGTCACCAAGCCTCGATAGTACTTCGTTTTTGACTTCGTCCCAAAGATTTAATTCCCTCAGGTCGCGGACGAGATTCGTGTTAACCTCGAGGAACTTGCCGCTCAAAGTACTGCGCGAGAAAATCTGGGCGAACTGTGGGTCGATACCTGGCGTTGTCCCAGCTACTAACCCGATATTGGCCGTCGGTGCAATCGCCATTAAAGTAGCGTTGCGCATACCTTTTTTGACCTTTGGCCGTAGCGATTCCCAATCCAGTCGAGATTTTCGATTAACGCTGACTTTTAGCTTACGGTCGGTAGCTAACGTATCGAGTGTATCGATAGGTAGCATTCCTTTGCTCCAGCCACTACCCTTGAATTCTGGGTAACTACCAAGTTTACGGGCTAATTTAGTTGACTCATCGATTGCGTAAAAGCTGATGAACTCAGTTAGCTGATCAATCAGATCATAAGCCGCTTCACTCTCATAGCTATGCCCGAGCTTCTCGATAACATCGGTAAAGCCCATCATACCGAGACCAACCGCACGGTTTTGCAAATTAGAATTCATCGCTTCGGGAATTGGCGTACTAGTGATATCGACAAGATTATCGAGCTGACGAATCGAGCTTCGAACGGACTCTTCGAGCTTATCCCATTGCCACTGCTTATCCTCACCCAAATGGCGCGACAGATTAATACTGACGAGGTTACAGACTGAGACGTTCTTTTCATCCTGTGGCAGTGTGATCTCCGTACAGAGATTTGAGCTATGGATTGTGCCGGTATTATTGTTGAGAGCCCGAGTATTTATAGTGTCTTTCCAAGTCAGCCATGGATGGCCACCGGCTTGAAGCTGGGTCAGGATAGATTTAAATTGTTGACGGGCTGGCGTTACCTTGAAGATGCGTAGTTTCTCAGCATCGGCAAGCTTTACGTACTCCTGGTAGCGTTTGCTAAACTCGGCGCCATATAGTTCTGGCAAATCAGCCGTTTCCGCTGGATCAAACATATACCATGGCTGATCTTTTTCGACGCGCTTCATAAACTCATCGCTCATATAAACAGCTGTGTCGAGGAAGCGTGTCCGGTAGTACGGATCACCAGAGTTTTGACGTAAATCGAGAAATTGCGGAAAGTTAAGATGCCAATTCTCGAGATACATAGCAGCGGCGCCAGCCTTTTTGCCTTTGCGGCTAACTGCAAAGAGCGCCGTATCAATCATTTTCATAAATGGAATTGGACCAGTACTCTCGGTGTTAGTGGTTTTGACAGGGCTACCAGCGGCGCGCAATTTAGTCATCGTAATCCCTATGCCACCAGTACCTTTGGCAATCCACATCGTATCGCGGACGCTTTTAGCGATTGACTCCATATCATCTTGTACTTCCATCAAGAAGCAGTTGCTGAGCTGTGGAAAAGCTCCGCCAGCATTTACCCGAGTGCTACCGCCAGGCAGATACTCCAGGCGTGACATATGACCATAGAATCCAATCGCGGCAGCCGTTGGATCCTTCTCGTTAAAACTCAATCCCATCGCAATTCGCATATGAGTCATTTGCGGTGTCTCAACCGGGGCACCACTAGATTTACGCAGTGCGTAGCGGTTCTTATTGATAACTACACTTATATATTTAAACAACTCGTCGTTGGCCGGCTCAAGTGTCTCAGCCAATTTGTTTAAATCAAATCGACCGTCATTCATCCGCTTATCGAGTAGACCATCTTTGATAGCCGTCCGAATAAATCTCGGAAACTCTTTGCGATGAAGACTTCTCAACTCTTCAGCCGTCTCGTAATCGCCTAACGTGTTTTTGTAAATATTCTTGAGCAGTAAGCGAGCCGCGATTCGATCAAAATCTGGGTCATCTTTTACATTCTGCAAAGCTGCTTGAATGACCGATTCGTCTAATTGCTCGCTAGTGATACCGTCAAATAATGTCAATTGTAGCTGAGTCGCCACCTCGACGACTTTTGATATTTGGTCAGGCAAACCCTCACTTGCCTTAACCAAAGCTAGATTGATCTTGTTGGCATCATACGGTTCTCTTGAACCGTCGCGCTTAACTACATAAATCACTGCTCTTACCCCCGTTACTTTTATTGTTTTTGCGGACTACCCTCGCCTATGCACCAACCGTTCCCCATAAAAGAGATATCCGTGCATAAAAACCCGCTTATCTAAAGCGGTTAGTCACTGGCTAGGACTACCTTTATGCTAATGTCTGTTTTATTCAACTACCACACATGTGGTGTCTTACGTACAAATATAGGCGCTATATATAGTTATTTCAAGTCTTTTATAGAGTCTTTTTGACAATACATAATGCCACCCCTGGTAGCGCTTATGGTGTTTTTAACTACAACAACGAAA
>JBDTIG010000005.1:0-9385 GCA_039936495.1 Saccharimonas sp. (SeqCode) | reverse complement strand
TCCGGCCAACCCACTGATAGAGGATGTCGTAGCCAGTTTCCATGACGGCTGTCGGGTAAAATTTCGCCAATTCTCCCCCATCGAGGTAATCTGTCACGATAAATGGCCACTGCCCACTCGAAAACCAAGTGTCAAAGGTGTCTTCTTCGCGTTTGTACGTTGTATCATTTACAACTATAACTTCTTCGTTAACTCGCTCGTCATAAATCCAATCACTCGGGTCATCAACACTCTGAAAGGCCGGTATCGGAATCCCCCACGGGATTTGTCGGCTAATATTCCAGTCGCGGATTTCGGCGAGATAATTACTGAGGATTGTTCCTCGATTTTCCGGGGTGAAAGTAATCTCGCCACTGCCAATTGCCTCGATTGCTCGATCGGCCAGAGGCCGCATACTGATGAACCACTGGTCTTTGATGAGTGGTTCGATGATGCTATCGCATTTATAGCAGTGCGCCACCGCGTGTTCAATCGCCTCATCACCACGTAGCGCCGCTTCGTCCTTGAGCAGCTCTAGCACGCGTTTACGGGCCTCTAGCGCTGTCAGGCCCTCGAATTCCTCGGAAACATTCATCATTTTGCCATCAAAGCCGATGACTTGGATGCGTTCGAGGTCGTGCCGTTCGCCAATCTCGAAATCATTTGGATCGTGAGCCGGTGTAATCTTGACCGCACCAGTGCCATAGTCCATATCGACGTAATCATCGGCGATAATTGGCACTTCCCTGCCCGTAATCGGCAATTTGACTGTTTGGCCCACCAACGCCTGGTAGCGCTCATCATTTGGGTTGACGGCCACTGCGGTATCGCCCAGCATGGTTTCAGGACGAGTTGTCGCCACGATTATCTCCCCTGCCCCATCGGTGGTCGGGTAAGCAATATTCCACAATTTTCCCTTCTCGTTACGATGGATAACCTCAATGTCAGAAAAGCCAGTTTGGTGAACCGTACAGTAGTTAACAATCTTTTCACCGCGATAAATCAATTTATCGTCCCACATCTTCTTGAACGTCTCGTAGACAGTTTTGATGACCTTTTCGTCTAGAGTAAACACTAAACTGCCCCAGTCAGCTCCTGCTCCGAGGGCGCGCAGTTGTAATTCCATATCGCCCCGCCGTTTATCAACGAAATCCCAGACTTGAGCATACAGCTCGCTACGAGTGAAATCGAAACGTGACTTACCCTGTTGCTCAAGTGTGCGCTCGTAAACCACCCAGGTCTCAAACCCGGCGTGATCAGCCCCCGGTATAAATATCGCATCATCCCCTATCATCCGGTGATAACGGACTAAAATATCCTGGATTGCCGTACCGAGAGCGTGCCCGACGTGCAGGTTTCCGTTCGCATTGGGCGGTGGCATGACCACTGCATAGGGAGTCCCCTCACCCCTTGAACGAAAGACTCCGGATCGCTCCCACAGAGCGTAAATAGTTGGTTCGAAGTCGTTAGGAGTGTAGGTTTTTGCTAAATTCATAATTTCCCAGTTATTTTTGAACTTCACGTGAAAAACAGCACAAAAGCCACCCAGTGGATATGATCCACCAATAGTTTCCTTCCTGTTTCCCCGTGTTTGTTTTCACGCCTATTATAACACAAGGAGGCGAGAGAAACGAAAGCTTACTTATGTTTCCGAGGCGACGCCGTGTTAAACACAGCTATAACACAAGGAGGCGAGAGAAACGAAAGCTTACCTATGTTTCCGAGGCGAGGCCGTGTTAAACGAAGTTATAACTCCAAACGTTGTATAGTGGTAAGTATGATTACAGGTGAGAAATGTGTTGAACCAGCCCTTTGGGATGAAATAATCCTTGATCGAGGCGGTCACCCCCTCCAGCTTTGGGGCTGGGGAGAGGTAAAGTCGCATCACGGCTGGCAAGCTCATCGAATACTCTTTACGGACGATACCGGCACGGTGGTCGGTGCAGCCCAAATCTTGACCCGCAAGCTGCCGATACCGTTTCGCCGTCTCTGTTACATACCGCGCGGCCCAGTCGTCGCGCAGGGTAGGGAAGTCGAATTACTAGACGCCCTGGCAGCCTACACCAAAGAGCACCTACCTGGTGTCGCCTTAACTATCGAGCCTGACCTCGAGCGCATAGATCTATCAGCTAAATGGCACTCGTCGCGCAATACCATCTTGATCCCTAATACTATCGTCCTCAACCTCAATAAAACCGAAGCCGAACTCACCTCGGCGATGACCAAAAAG
The DNA here is from genome assembly GCA_039936495.1 of Saccharimonas sp. (SeqCode). GTDB lineage: Bacteria > Patescibacteriota > Saccharimonadia > Saccharimonadales > Saccharimonadaceae > Saccharimonas. Next base: position 7,176 of record JBDTIG010000005.1, on the reverse strand, counting down.
ACTCGGCAATACATCCGTAAATCAGCACGCGAAAACCTGGATTTCAAACTAATCAAAGATAGCGACACCCTAGAAAAGTGCTTAGAAATCTACCACGACACTGCGAAAAGGGCCGGTTTCGATATCCACGGTGATGATTATTACCTCGATGTCGCGAAATTTATGGAAGATTCCTCAGTTATATTCGTGGCCTTCGAGGACAAACTACCTGTAGCTTTCCTCTGGCTAGCCGTCAGTAGCTCAACGGCCTTCGAGCTCTACGGTGGTATGAATGAGCGTGGCCAAGCCTTACGGGCTAACTATGCACTGAAAATGCACGCCATCACAACCTGCCAAAAATGGAGGATAGAGCGCTATGACCTAAATGGTCTACTAAACGACGGTATAAGCACCTTTAAACGTGGCTTTGCAAATCACGAGACTACTCTCGTCGGCACTTATGACTATCCACTGGGAAGTCTCTATAAAGCCTGGTCAAAGGGTCTACCCGCCATCAAAAAAATTATCAAGATGGTACGCCGCTAGTTCGGCACTGAAGTAGATAGTTCTAACTCCTCAATGGGGTATGCGCCTGTGCGAAAAACTATCATCTGGTCCATATCGTCGAAACCAATAATCGTCGAAGATTTATGTTCCATCACCTCGCCACCATCGACATAAAAACCTACCTCGTCCCCAAAACAGCTTTCGGCCTCAGCAATTGATCGAACGGTCGGTGAACCATGCCGATTAGCGCTGGTCGTCATCAGGGCGCCAGTCTGTTTGAGTAGCTCTAGCAACGGCTGCTTGGGCGGAATTCGAACTGGTAGGGAAGTGCGCACCTGCTTCAAATAGTCGGGCACATCACTCGCATCGAGCACGACGCTTAAGCTCGCTGGCCAATATCGAGCAACGCGAGCTAGTTGCTTACTAGCAAATCCAAGCTTTTGAAAAGCATCAACGGATGAGCCGATCAACGTACCGGGCGCCGATTCACGATGTTTGATAGAGTAAAGCTTCTGGATTCCCTGAAGTGAGCCAGCTTTGGCGACCAATCCATAGACCGTATCGGTCAAGATAACACCAACTGCACCGCCGTTAAGCATTGCGGCGACTTTAATGTCATTAATATCAGAAAAATGTTGTGCCATATACAACTACTTAGTTATGGCCCATTTACTCTTTGTCATCGATAAGCTCGGCACAACCTCTACAGTATAAGGGTCGGCTGGCTCAAGCTTTTGCGCCCGGTAGTAGCCAAGCGTCGCCACCATCGTCGCGTTATCAGTGCAAAACTGAATCGGCGCATATTCAATCGGGATAGGCAATCTATCGGCTAATTGACGACGTAATTCCAAATTTGCCGCCACCCCGCCCGCTATCACGACCGAAGCTGGACCAAACTCTCGATAGGCCGCGATAGCCTTGTCGACTAACGTTTCGACCGCCACGCGCTGGAAGCTAGCCGCGAAATTATGCCTCATTTCATCGTCTACAAGCCCTGGGAGCTCGTGCGAGGGGAAAGTGAAGTCTTTGCCCACTTCGTGCTGAACGGCCCGCAAAACGGCTGTCTTGAGGCCAGAGAACGAAAAATCATACCTGCCTGGCATCCTAGCCTTGGGCAATTTGTAACGCTTAGCATCGCCCTTTTTGGCCGCTTCAGCAATCGATGGCCCACCGGGGTAGGGAAGTCCCAGTATCTTGGCAACTTTGTCGAAAGCCTCACCAACGGCGTCATCTTGAGTTTGCCCCAATAATTCATAATCTCCGTGATCACGGAAAAGTACCAACTGCGAATGCCCCCCAGAGACAATTAGAGCCAGCATCGGAAAAGCTGGTTGGTGAGTAGGTAGGCGAAATGTAGGAAGAGAAGTAGCCTCTATACCATCGGGGACGGCTTCACTCCGGGTCTCTGTTGCGTACGCAGCAGCAGAGACTCGGGTTGCAGATGTTCCCTCAGATATAGCGCCTGCTTCTCCGCGAGCAACCTCAAAAGTTTCATACCGAGAACCTTCATAGACTAGTGGAGAACTCGGTTCGACCCTTGAGGAAACATCTGCAACCCGAGAATCATAAGATTCGCGGCGTGAAGCCGTTTTCGATGGGGTTGAATCTAGTTCTCTCTCTAAAGACTCTCTCGATTCACCTTTTCCTGTTCTTGACGTACCTCGCCCCAAATCTTGCTCCACCACGAAATTCGCATAAACATGCGCCTCGACATGGTGAATAGGGTAGAGCGGTTTATCGTGCAAAATCGCCAAAGTCCGCGCCGCCAAAGTACCGACCAGTAGCGAGCCGACCAACCCCGGCGCATAAGTCACCGCAATCGCATCGATATCGTCCCAACTGCAGCCCGCTCGCTCCAAAGCCTCCTGGACTACGGGGTTAATCACCTCGATATGACTACGCGCCGCGATCTCGGGTACGACTCCACCATAATGTTTATGGATATCGATCTGCGACACCACAACGTGGGACAAAACTAAACGGCCGTTTTCCACGACCGAAGCTGCTGTTTCGTCACAGCTACTCTCGATTCCCAATATTTTCATCGAGTTATATTATACCACGCTACCCCTGATAACAGTAGCTTTCTCGAGCACCGTCTAAAAGAGTTTCTGTGAGAGTTCAGCCAAGTTAGCCTATCAGATTATTCGTGTTCGGGAGTGGCAGTTTGTTCGTTTACCCAAACGGTAACAACGCCAGACTCAAGATCAACTTTCATATCGTTGACAGATATACCGTACCATTTACCGTTCTCGTTATCGGCTACATATACACCGTCTGCGGTTTTAACATCCAGTGACGTATCCATCTTTTCCACAGAAGTAGTGTTGTCGATCTGATCCGTAAATGGGGCTGACCTCAGGGTCGCTCCCTCATCTATATGGATTTGTGTAATCGATGGATCGAGTTGCCCACCAAAGTGCTCAGGGCTCGGCTGACTCTCGCCGTTACTAGCAAGAGTATTAAACGCGAAAGTCGCTGCAGCACCAGCTGCAATCAACGTAAAAGCCGCACGACCAAATCTTCGCTCACGCTTCGTAGTGTTCCCAGCCTCAGCTTCGTTTTTATTTGGAATGTTTATATTTTTTTCAATCATGATACCAGTATAGCACTAATGGTTATATTTGTCAATATGTATCGACACTATTCCTCGGAAAAGTCGATGCTAGATCGAGGATACAGAGAGGTTCAAATATGATGAGCATAAGCTATCTATAACATATATTGATACTTTCCGGGGCCAGACCCAGGAATCCAAGCTAGGATTGAGGATATACAGTATGAGATGCTCCTGACATCAGTGTCGATTTGCATAACCACCAGCTTCGTCGTGCTAAAATAGCTACATGAAGAAGGCGTTAGTGAGTGAAGCGAGAAAGCTGTTGCCGACATCGGTCGTGCATGTGCTCGAAAATACTTATCGCAAAAACCGCGCTCGCACTATGGCCGCTTACTATGGCCATCCAGCTAGGCACCTACGTGTCATCGGTGTGACTGGCACTAACGGCAAAACTACTACTGTTAATTTCCTAAATGAAATCCTCAAACAAGCTGGCTACAAAACTGCCATGTTTAGCACCGCGACGATCGAAATCGCAGGCAAATCGCATCGCAATGACCTGAATGCTACGGTCGCTAGTACCGCTGAGATGCAACGTTTTTTCCGTCAAGCCAAGCGCGCCAAAGTCAATTTCGTTGTCATGGAATTCCCCAGTCACGCCATCCACCAATACAAGCTCTATGGAGTACCCGTCGAGATGGCTATCATGACCAATTTGACCCAAGATCACCTCGATTATCATGGCACCATGGAAGCCTACGCCGCTGTCAAAGGCCGGTTGTTTGCAAACCGTCCAAAATATATCGTATTAAATCACGATGACGGCTGGTATGACTACTACAATAAGTTCGAGGCCAGCGACCAGAAGATCACCTACGGTCAACTACCAGAAGCCGAAGCGCACATCGACCACATCAAGCTCTTTCGCAAGGGTACCGAGGCGACTATAACCGTCGATAGTCAAACAAAACTTGAACTTGCCACCAATTTACCGGGCGAATTTAACGTTTATAATCTAGCGGCGGCCGTATCGGGGGCTTATTTACTCGGCGTCAAGCTAGACGATATCGTTGAAGGCATCGCCAATCTCGAATCCGTACCGGGACGTTTCGAATACGCCACCGCCAATCAACCCTACGACGTCGTCGTCGATTATGCTCACACACCCGATGGTCTCGAAAAGATATTAACCGCGGCGCAGAAACTGTCCAAAAACCGCGTCATCCTAGTTTTTGGCTCTTGTGGCGATCGCGACAAAGGTAAACGACCGCAGATGGGCGAAATTGCCGCGCGCCTGGCTGATCGGATATTTTTGACCGACGAGGAGAGCTACAACGAGGACCCCAAGCAAATCCGCCAGATGATTTACGAGGGAATTGAGAGCGTCAAAGGCGGCCCAATCAAGACCACCGAGGTGCCTGATCGGCGTGACGCTATCGAGAAAGCCCTCGGCGTGGCGACCAAGGGAGATATGATCTTAATTACCGGTATGGGCCACGAGGTTTACCGGATAGTAAATGGCCAGAGAATCCCTTGGAATGATACCCAAGTCGTTCACGATATCCTAGCTAAAACCACTGCTGACGCTTCAAACGATAACTCAGGCTCAGCGTCAAGCGCTGGCCAATCTTTTGCCAAACCCGGTAAACCCCGGGCTTAACCACTAAGTCGTAACAGCCGACATAATCCGTCACGGATTTATTGAAACTAGTTTTGAATCGCCCAATACCATAAAAACTATGTTTCTTGTTGTTTATATCCTGGCTATGGGGGGTGCCGCAGAGGTCATAGCTGGTGACTTTATGTTGTTTCATCCACTTCATAACTTCCCACTGCAATAAATGACTAGCGCCGTAGACCGTTTTGGCGCGGATTGATGCGCCGTCTTTATAGAGGCCACGCTTACCGAGGTACATGCAAAAGGCGCTCGCCACCACTTGGCCATCGACATAGGCGAAAAACAGGCTGCCGCGATCATTTTTGATGAAACTTTGCCAAAAAGCTCGGTAATATTTATAGCTCCTGAGCGAACTCTCAAATCGTCCCGCTGCTGTGCTCGCCAGCAGGTCAAACATGATACGCATATTTTCTTCACTTGCTTCGACCGCCTGGGCTATCACGCCGTCACGTTCAGCCCGATGGATGGCATGACGGCCTTTTTGGTTAAAACTCGCCATAATGTCGTCGAGGCTAGGAGACAGGTCGATCAACACCGTCGAGACGTTCGGCTGGATCGACGATGTCTTGACTAGACCGACGCCAGTAAGCGCCGCTACAGCTTGCTCAGTCTCGATAATTTCCGGTTCGAGCTTGACTGCAAAAACTCCTCGCGAATAGGCAAAATCACGTAACATTGGCAAAACATCGATAAGTCCTGTAAATGAATTAACGCCCGGGCCTTTTGGCAGATACCAATAATACCCAAGAGTCGGCAAGCGCTTCTCGAGCACCGTCACATATAGCTTATCTAGCACGATATAGCGCGCCCTCCAGCCGTTATGGAGCTTAGTCTCGGCCATCTCATAGGACTGAAAAACGTTGCCCGCATCGAGATTTTTGACGAGTAAATCATCCCAGTGGGTAATTTCTTCATCGGTGGCAAAGCGAGCAGTCATATTGGTTATAATTATAACACTAGGAGGCGAGTGAAGTGAGAGCTTGCTCGCACTTCCGAGACGACGAAGTGTTAAACGCAGTTATAACACTAGGAGCTGAGTGAAACGAAAGCTTGCTTTCATTTCCGAAGCGACGACATGTTAGGGCGCAGTTATAACACTAGGAGCTACTAGAAACTGTAGTTCCCGGGGTCTGGGGTATCTGCAGCACCCGAGAGGGTAAAGTAATTAGCTATTTAATTAGCTTTTTAGGCAGCTTGTTGTGGAGCTGATAGGAAATCAATTTCCTTGATCAAGCTGTATAGAGCCTGAGCTCGCTTTGTCTCATCGGCGATCGCTTTAGCCGCCTCATGGGCTGGCGCAATCAAAGTACGATCATCTGTCGATCGAATTAATAGCAAGTAAGTGTCAAACATCTCATCGGCTGAAACATTGAGCTTACCAATTAGTGGTCCTAGCTCTTTAAGGGCAGCGTCTTTGACCCTTGATAGGTCATCGTCGGCAGGTGCAGTACCCATATCATCGCGAGGAGGATCCATCGGAGAACCTGACGCAGGTGTCAAAGCACTGAGGTCAGGCAATGGTGGCATCTCGGGCATCGTCAGCGAGTCGTCGCTGATCGGTACTTGCACGGGAGCTGGGTTCCCGCTGTTATCATCATTATCATTCGTTGAAGTTGAGTCCGTATCGTCACTACCGGTAAAAACCTCACCCTCGGCCTCGGCGTTAACACCGGCTAAAACCTTAGCTAACTCTTGGTCATCACTAATCGGTTGCGCTGATTGCGGTTGAATATCCATGCCCACCCCTAGAACTATATTATTATGCTTTTGCTTATAAAATACTGTATCATAGAAGGCAGATAGCTCGCAAGTGCGCAGCTCGAAAATAGGGAAGGTGGGTAAATTAGGTGCTTGACGATGTAAACGTATTGAAACAACGTGACCCCAGTGGCGCGCTAGATGTTGCTGCGGCACTTTATAGCCAAGCCGGCTACGACGGAGAGGTCCTCAATACCGACCATGACGATCGCGAGATCAAAAACATTGTCGTAGCAGGCATGGGTGGATCAGCTTTAGCAGCTGACACGATTAAGGTTCTGCTGGCGACAGAATTACCGATTCCACTCGAGGTCGTCAAGGGTTACGATTTACCAACTTACGCTGATCATGACTCGCTCGTCATCGCTAGTAGCCACTCTGGCAACACCGAGGAGACTGTGTCTTGTCTATATCAAGCACTCGAGCGAGGCTGCCAAATCGCTGTCATGACAACTGGCGGTAAATTAGCCGATATCGCCCGTGACCACAATATCTTAACCGGCCTAATCCCGCATGACACTCAGCCCCGAATGGCCGTAATCTACGGCATGCGGACCCTCTTGAAGATTTTGATAGAGTTCGGACTTACTTCGAACACACTGCATGACGAAGTCGCCGAAGCAGAATCTTGGCTCCAGCAAGAAAGCGCCCTCTGGGGTAGCAATGTGCCAACTGAGCATAATTATGCCAAACA
>JBDTIG010000004.1:0-3262 GCA_039936495.1 Saccharimonas sp. (SeqCode) | reverse complement strand
GTAAAATCCAGTAACGGCTTCAGCTGCATGGTCGGTGCCAATGACAAGTAGTCCATACTTACTGGCGAGCGCATACTGGGCAATCATTCGCTCACGAGCTTTGACATTCCCTCTATCAAAATCAGACAATGCATCGCCGGCCGCATCGGTAAACGATTGCGCGGAGGCATCGACAGCTGGTTTGATATTTATATCATGCACAAAATCCGGTGCAATCGTATCGACCGCCAGTAGCGCATCAGCCCCATCCGCCTGAGCTCCATATGGCAGTAAAACCGCATGAAACTCGGCCACACCGCCTTCCTCATGACGCAAGTTTACCGCCCGCTTCGCCAACATGCCAGCTAGTAGCGAATCTTGGCCGCCCGAGATGCCGAGTACAAAGCCCCGCATACCCGACTCACCTAGATACCTCATTAGGAAGCGACTGCGCTGCTCGATTTCTGCACGGACGTTAATCTCAGGCTTAACACCTAATTCATGTATAATTCTTTCCTGCAGTGATTTCATGTCTCTCCGTTTCTTTAGGTGCGCTACTTTGACCTTCAATCAAAGTATGTGCTCTTATTTACTTAGTGTCAAGTATACACTAAGTAAATGTCATTCGCATCTACAAAACCAAGATTATACACGATGAGTCCCTATCTAATTAGAGAAACGTATTAAGCCCGAGCGATACATATTCGAGCGAGTTAATTAAACTCTCGAAATACAGCCTGCCTTGATTGATGAGATTATGTGAACCTGGGCTGGTAACAATTACCTTAAACTCTTCTAGTTTACGCCACTAGCAACCTTCAACCTCGCCATCTAGGTAGGTGAACTCTTCACTACCATTTAGCTCATACAGATAAACTGACGCAATGCTATTTGGCGCTCGGCCGATAATCCTAGTCGAGTATGAAAAATGAAGTTTATCTGGATCGACGCCTAAACCTACTTCTTCTTTTGTTTCGCGAATTGCCGTTTGCAGCGCCGACTCACCAACGTTGATATGCCCGGCTGCCGAGATACTAAACTTACCAGGCGATAAGCTCCTACTAAAAGATCTTTGTTGCAATAAAATCTCAACTTTCCCATCTTCTGATTTCTTCCAAAGCCAAATATGAGAGTTGGCCATGATAAGTGACGGATCGTTCTGAAAAGCGCCCCGGTCACGGGCCTTATCCTCTATTGGACTGCCGTTGTCTGAGTAGACTGCCATAGTTCATTGTCGTGCATGCTCGATACCTTCCTTTACTAGGTTGATACGCTCCAGTATAGTTCGTCGAGGACTCTACGCTAAATTTCTGATATACTCCTAGGTTAAACTATATCAAATAGCTTTAAGTGGCAAACAGCTTAGCAACGAATCGACTGATTTTCGCAAAGTGAATTTACTTACAGCTTCCTTGCGCTCTTTATTCGTCGGGAGCCCCAACGTTATGGCTTCACCGATCGCAGCGATGGCTGCTTGGGGATTGCGCTTTTCAATCAAAGTCAGAAACCCGCAGTTGGTTTCGGGCAGGCCTCCGAGGCTACTAGCCACGACACGGCAGCCGCTATGTTGAGCTTCAACCGAAAGCATGCCAAATGGCTCTGCAAAGACGGAGGGCATTAGTAAAATATCAGTTTTTGAAAGTAATTCTGCCATAGACACGACAGTTTTGCGCGGCTCTAATAATTTGGCATACCTATAGCCTCGAAGCATGCGCGCAATTGTCTGGCCCTCTTCAACATACTGGCCTGCCATAACGATACTCATACTGACACCTAATATCTTCATCTCGTATTGATGCATCATCTCGAGTACAGTATAAATTCCCTTCTCAGGGTGTAGCCTTCCGGCGTAGAGCACTCGGACCTTACCGCGATATTTTTTGCGTTGAACGTTTCCAAAAATTGGATCAGCAAATGGCATTACTACCTTGATTGTTTTGCTTGGGATATTTAGATATAGCGCCCATTGCTGCGCATTATAGACACTCGTAGCAATTATTGTTTTGCCTAGAGTGTCGTGTTTTCTCACAGCTTGCTCGACTTTTGACGGTACGACGCAGTGTAGGATGATAACTGCTTTATTTTTAGTAGGTACGTCGTAAGCCTGATTTATGAAGACGACCGTCCCCGGCAGATCACTGAGACCTTTTTCGTCTGCCAAGCCTAGCATCGGCAGGTCGGGGAAATCTTTCCTGCTTCGTTTGACCGCTGGGCCAACAATGACTACCTGAGCGTCAATGCCTCGTCGAATTAATTCTCGAACTTGTCCGGCGGTGAAAGTCTCTGAGCCGCCAGTGCCTGCAAGCATAGCCTCTCGAGAAGGCCATACGAATGATATCATTTTGAACTCCTTTGTTTTAAAGCCTAAAAGATAAGAGTTAGCAGATTTTCAAGAAGTGATCACCGGAATGGATTAGCTTTTATTAATTATATCATAAGTGTTAAATAATTTCAAATGCATCTAGCTACGATAGTGCTCTCAACGAAACTTATAATTGTGCTTTTCAGTTTTAGTTGCTAGCATGCTTAGACCACCATGCAACAAAATCGGTCCAAATCCTTCGATCTCATCTCTGAGCATGCCATCAGGCACGTTGTTATACATATAGATCTTTTTGCCCAAGCGAAAAGCGTCGTACATCTCCAGAAAAGTGGCGCCGCCAATGTAGTTTTCTTGACCATTCTTTTCAAAATTCAGTACTAGCACGGCGTCGATGTCTCGTATAACTAGCTCGCTATGCTCGAACATACTAGCTTCCCAGGTAGCGTGTGCTTGGTCGCCTAATTCCCAGTATTTTGCTTCTGGTTCGTTATAGCTATTGGGAAGTGATATATCGTGCCCTGCTCGATCAAGCACTTCCTTGATCGGGGGAATCTTGCCGTAAAATGCTTTGCTACAAATAATAAATATCTTCATATAGTCATCATTATAACTTACTAAATAAAAACGCTTCCAACTAAAAGGTACGTGAGTCTAAGATAGTTTGGTTTTGCGCAAGAGTTGGGCGTTTAGGGCCACTACAATTGTCGATATCGACATCAACACGGCACCGACGGCGGGTGACAATGTGAAGCCAATTGGCGACAAGACACCGGCAGCTAACGGAATTGCTAGGGCATTGTAGCCAGTCGCCCAAGCCAAGTTTTGTTGCATTTTTCGGTAAGTGACTTTAGATAGTCTGATTGTTTTAGCAACGCCGCGTGGGTCGCTCGAAGCAAGTACGATTCCGGCCGATTCGATAGCGACGTCTGTGCCAGCACCAATTGCTATACCGATGTCAGC
>JBDTIG010000003.1:0-6184 GCA_039936495.1 Saccharimonas sp. (SeqCode) | reverse complement strand
ACGAAGGGTATACTGTCATCTCGTCTGTTACTCGCTTCACAGCGCAAAAAGGCTTAATCCAATTGATGCGCGGCGTCGCCAAAGCTTCGAAATACTATGACAAACTAGCGTTGCTCCTGGCTGGCGACGGTGAACTACGTGATGAGCTAGTCGATTTATCGGCCGAGCTCGGTATCGCAGACAAAGTATTCTTTACTGGCTTCGTGCGCGGTAAACAATGGCGCGACGCTTTCAGTGTGTCCGATATCTTTGTCATGAGTAGTGTCAGCGAACCATTTGGTCTGACGGCACTTGAGGCGGCTCACTACAACACGGCACTGATTATTACCAAACAGTCTGGCGTTGGCGAAGTACTAAAGAGTGTCTTCCGTTACGACTTCTGGGACACTGATAAATTAGCTGATCAAATCGTTGGAATTGCGGCCTCACCTGCCCTCAAAGAGAGCCTTGTCCAGGATGTTAGGCGTGAGTACTCTAAGTTTAGTTGGCATGATGTGGCTGATAGGTGCATGAAGCTGTATAGCGAGATGCGGATCGGGGCGACGGCATGAGCGGCAAACGCGGAGTAGTGCTCTACATGCACATGCATCAGCCGTGGCGAGTCCGCGACTATACAGTGTTTGATACGGCGGTTTACCATGATTACTTCGGTCCATTTACTGAGAGCCATCGCAACAACAAAGATATTTTCGAAAAGGTTGCTAATAAATCGTATCGTCCGATGACAGTACTGCTCAAGAAGATGCTCGATACTCATCCGGAGTTCAAGGTCTCGTTGTCCATCTCAGGGACTATGCTTGAGCAAGCCGAAGCTTGGGGCCCAGATGTCATCGATAATCTACGTGCACTAGTAAACACGGGACGCTGCGAGATCGTAGCAGAGACTTATTATCATAGCTTGGCATTTTTCTATAGTCGCAGTGAATTTGAACACCAAGTTGAGATTCACCGTCAAAAAATTCATGATTTATTTGGCTTCGAGACTAAAGTTTTCCGTAATACTGAGCTTAGCTACAATAATGAGCTAGCCGCCTGGGCAGACGACTACGGTTTCAAAGGTATCTTGGCTGAAGGCTGGGACCCTATCCTAGGCTGGCGCAGTCCAAACTATGTCTATAAGCCAGTTGGTACCAAAAACATCAAGCTTTTGATGAAGAATTACCGATTAAGTGATGATGTAGCCTTTCGCTTTAGCAACCAGGGTTGGGCAGACTTCCCTCTTACGGCTGATAAATATAATAGCTGGCTCAACGAAGCGCTTGGCGACGACGGTGAAATCGTCAACTTATTTATGGACTTCGAGACTTTTGGCGAGAACGTTTGGGAAGACACTGGGATCTTTGCCTTCTTCGAAGACTTTGTCGGCCGTTGGCTATCAAATCCAGCCAATACTTTCTACACGACCAGCGAGGCCTGTGATACGTTTGAGGCGGCTGACGAGATCGACACTCCTTATACTACGACTTGGGCGGACGCAGAGCGCGATTTGACGGCTTGGCTGGGCAACTCGATGCAGTATGAATCGATGCGTTACCTCTACGAGCTAGAAGATGACATCTTGAGCACTAAGGATGAAGTACTAATCTCAGACTGGCGTCGATTGACCACGAGTGACCACCCGTACTATATGTGTACTAAATGGTTCGCTGACGGCGACGTCCACGCCTACTTTAGCCCATACGATTCACCTTATGAAGCCTTCTTGCACTACATGAACGCTATCCGTGACGTGCGCTACCGCGTTTACGAACACACCCGTAGGAGGTTATAAATGGCGCGGCCGGTACTTCTCAGTAACGGCGAGCTTCATGTCGGCATTAACCTATTTGGCGAAGTGCACGACTTCTATTACCCGTACGTTGGGCTCGAGAATCACTCAGCTGGTCCATCACTACGACACCACGTCGGTGTTTGGGTCGATGGACGAGTCTCTTGGTTTGATAGTGGTGAGTGGCAGATTGATTTCTCGTATCCACATGGTGCACTGATCGGTCATATTAGGGCGCATAACCCTGCTATCGGTATCATAGTTGAGTTCGACGATACAGTTGATGCCGAATTTAGTGTATTAATTCGAAACATTCATATCATCAACGAGCGAGACGAAGAGCGCGATATCCGGCTGTTTATGCATCAAGCGTTTGCGATCGGTGATTCACGGAGCAATACCGACACCGCTCAATACTTACCTGACGAGAAGGCTATCTTGCACTACCGCGGCCGACGCGCTTTTGTCATATCAGCCCAAGATGATACGGGTGCATATTTTGATCAGTATACAGTTGGACTGTTCGGTATCGAAGGCCGAGCCGGCACCTACCTAGATGCCGAAGACGGCGAACTGGAGTGCTGCAATGTCGAGCATGGTCGAGTTGATTCAACTTTACGGCTGAAGCGTTTAATACCCGGCAAAAGTTCAGTGCGGTTTAGCTACTGGGTGGCCTGCGGCTCGACGATGCGCGAAGCACTCTATATCCATAAACAAGTTGTCGCCCAGGGGGTTAATCGCCGACTGGATGCGACCGCTAAATGGTGGCGCGAGTGGCTGAAACCAGCTATCTCTATGAGCGAGAAGCTCGACGAAGCGCACCGCGGCAAGTTTATCGAAAGTGTTATGCTGATTAAATCTCAAATTGACAAGCGCGGTGCCGTGATCGCTAGTACCGATTCCTCGATGCTCAATTACTCACGCGATGCTTACGCCTATAGTTGGCCACGCGATGGTTCGTACGTACTATGGCCATTGATTCGGATGGGTTATCGTGATGAGCCGTATCGCTTTTTTGAATTTTGCCGCCGTGGACTAACGGCCGGAGGCTACCTGATGCACAAATATCGGGCGGACGGCGCACTGGGCTCGAGTTGGCACCCTTATGTGCACGAGAACGGCGATGTCTCGGCACCTATCCAAGAAGATGAAACAGCGTTGACGTTATTTATGTTCAACCAATTCTACCGTCATTCAGGTGACGCCGCCCTACTCAAAGAATTTTATGAATCGATGGTCGTGCCGATGGCCAACTTCTTATCTGGTTTCGTCGACCACCGTACTGGGCTACCTAAACCATCGTACGATCTATGGGAAGAGCGTTATTCGACGACAACCTACACGACGGCTGTTACTTATGGGGCGCTGCTAGCCGCCGCTGATTTAGCTGATGAGCGTGAAGATGAGCATAGCGCTGTTAAATGGCGTACGGCCGCTGACGACATCCGTGAAGCTGCTAGCCGACACCTTTACAACCAATCACGAGGGGCGTTCAATCGCGGCGTCTCATTAGACCAAAATGGCGCAATTACTTACGACGAGACGATCGACATGTCGAGTATCTTTGGAGTATTCATGTACGGCTTATTCCCAGTCGACGGCGTCGAACTTGAAACATCTATCAAGACTGCCGTTAGTATCTTTGGCTCGACCGATGACAAACCTGGCTTGCCACGCTATGAAAATGACGGCTACCACCGTCGCGACAGCAACTCACTCGGTAACTATTGGTTTGTAACATCACTCTGGTTAGCTCAATACTACATCGAGACTAATCGACTAGATGAAGCCAACAAGATACTAGACTGGACTCGAGATTCCTCGAGCTCAACCGGCGTCCTGCCTGAACAGGTTGATCCCGAAACGTCTAAATGGATATCAGTCGCTCCGCTGAACTGGAGCCAAGCTGAATATGTCTCAACCCTGCTCGACACAATATCGGGCGAATCTAGATGAACCTACCGAAGCGTACCGCGAAAAACCTACGACGAGCCTTGAAGCGCCTAACACCTCGTAAATTAGCCCGCGCTCAGCTAACTAGACGGGCTATCAAGAGATTCGCTGATGAGATCGGCTTTGTTTATTTCGGCGTCATCAGCCGGCATGACGAAGATTACCGCTCAATCCGCGGCTACACTGCTTCGGCGACCAAAGTCGATGAACATTACTGTGTTGGCACAGTTAATCAATATGATGTAGTGCTGGCGCTGCGCAGCGATGTAGTCGAGCTAAAGGATGACCGGACAGCTAATTGCCACTGGCTAATAGCCGTCATAGATTTGCACGAGAAGAAGGATGTGCCAGATTTTTATGTCGGGCATGACTCACGTCTCGAGGTTTTTGAATCACACGAGCGGCGAGTAACTAGCTTGAAGTTGGGCCATGTGAGTGAATACCCTAGACAATTCTTAGCCAATTATCGTGTATTTGGACGCGCTGGCCAGGCTTTAGAAATCGAATCGATATTTACACCAGAGTTAGCGACAGTGGTCGCGACCCATTTTCAGGGGGCCAGTTTCGAACTTGAAGACAATGTTCTATATATGTATCTCGACACAGAATTTCCAGAAAAGAGCCAACTGGAGAAGATTCTCTCCAATGGTACTTGGTTAGCAGCTCAAATAGACGCTAAGCTGGCTTAGCGATAAGAGATTAGCCTTTACGAGGTTTGACTTCGTTGCGGCCGAGGGATTTCTTGGTTTCGACGTATTTAACATGTTTACGAGCCCGGGGGTCGTATTTGTTTAGCTCGAGCTTGTCTGGGGTGTTTTGGACGTTTTTGCGCGTAACATAGGTGCGGTGACCAGTCAGTTCGCTGACGAGTGCTATGATTCTGCGCTTTGTATTCGTTTTCTTAGCCATGATTTCCTCTTATAGTATTTCTATTACAATCAATTATAAAGTATAGCAGTAATCGCTAGGTTTTTCAAGGGCCAGCGACTTTATACCTATCTGTCGAACCGAAGTAGAAGATTTTCTTGAGTTCGACCGCTGCCTCTGGTAAAATAGCAGGTGTGCCACTTCAGCTCAGTACTGTCCAAGATGGGCATAGAGAAGAGAATAACTATCTATAGCCAACTGCTGCTTGGGTGGGACGAAGTTTTTAAGAATTAGTACACACTTTTATATATGCCGCTTTAGCTCAGCTGGTTAGAGCAGCTGTTTTGTAAACAGCAGGTCTACGGTTCGAATCCGTAAAGCGGCTCCAAATTAGAATATGTAGTGTATCGCACCTTCCTAGAAATCAGAAGTTATGCCGGAGTCGTCTAGTGGCAATGACAGGAGACTGTAAATCTCCCCCTTTTTAGGTTCGTAGGTTCGAGTCCTACCTCCGGCACCAATATTAAAACACCTGCCTTGCTGCAGGTGTTTTAATATTTGGTATATATGAGTGGTCAATATGGAGTAATTATCTCCTAGAGCAATCTTGCGATGGTTACATGCCTTGCATATAGTAGATTAGGCCGGCGATTATCAACACGATTATGACTACTACGGCCGTGATAATCAGGGTTTTACTTACTTTCACCTCGGGTGCTGCACCCTCAACTGGTGTCGCTTGAACTGGCGCTGCCTCACCGATAGGCGTTGATTGGGCTGAAGCTGGCTGTTGCACAGTTTCAGCAGAGTTGACCGCAACAGGAGTTGGGCTTGTAACTTCTACCTCAGTTGGTGGCGTAGGGGTCACATTGAACGGCTGAGGTGCTGGCGACTGAGGCACCGGTGGTAGCGCAGGCGCTTGATCTTGATTAGGCTGGTTGTCCATAACTATCTCCCTTATGTATAGCTCAATTATACGCCCTATTGGCTGAAATCAAAAAATAAGCAAGCTTAGGGTCTGCTTACCTACTGACGTCGCTGTAACTACTATTTATGGAGCCGCGATCGGGAGTCGAACCCGAGACCTACGCCTTACCATGGCGTCACTCTACCAACTGAGCTATCGCGGCATATATAGTTTTAGCTAACTCGTACATATTCTAACATTAAAGTGCGATGTCGCTTCAGAGGCAGTTGGTAGAGGTAACTCCTCTCTACTCGACGTCCGTCTCAGACAGCAACTGAGCTATCGCGGCATATATAGTTTTAGCTAACTCGTACATATTCTAACATTAAAGCGCGATATAACTTCAATGACAGTTGGTAGAGGTAGTCCCTCTCTACTCGACGTCCGTCTCGGACAGCAACTGAGCTATCGCGGCATATTTTGTGAACTCGTGCATCTGTTAGCCTAGCCATTATATCAGGCGTCGCCTCGACTCGCAATTATCTGTCTGCCGGGCATATTCTTCTTGTTATCTCATAATAGCACAAACGTTATAAAATGTCAAGAGCTTATCGATAGTCGAGGCAAAGGCTTCCCCGTTAAAGCATAACTTTTCGAACTTGGTGGATGGTTTTGGCTGGAGCGTGTTT
>JBDTIG010000002.1:0-4940 GCA_039936495.1 Saccharimonas sp. (SeqCode) | reverse complement strand
TCAGGAGACTATCGAGGCGGTCCACAAAGAACTGCTTATCCGCCATCCCAATTTAAAAGTAGTAGAGTAAGCAATCCTCGCCTCCCCGAGAGTCACCACCATGGTGACACTCGGGGAGCGGGCCTACAATTTAAGATTACTATCCGCCATTTGTGGCGGTTTTTTAGTTCTAGCGTCTAAACTCTCTAGTCACGCTCACCAAGCGATAGAAGCGCTGAGGCGCCCCAACCGACGAGGAGATATATGACAACTGCGACCAGGCTACCAAATTCAAAGTACGAAATCCCGTAGCTCGGTGTGTATCTGAACATACCGAAGAACGGTGCGGCAAAGAATCCGCTAATATCATAGATGAAATTAACGAAGCTGTTATCGACATTCGCGCCTAGTAGTTGCAATATTATACGCAACACCAAGAGTATCGCGATGAAATCGATGATAAACCATACAACTTGCTTCATTAGAGTCCGTCCGGATACCGAGTGACTTGCTCGTACCGATTCACGACGCGTACTGGTTCCACCAGTATTGTCCACCTCTACTTCACGTACTGTTTCGTCTTCACCATCCATAGCTTGACCTCCATTTACGTTATGAGGGTATTATACTCCATTACGTATCGCCACTGGCAATCCTCACTTCCGACCTCTGAGGTCGCAAGTGCATATCTCATCACCAAGTAAAAAGCCGGTCCGAAGACCGACTGTTTACTTGGTAGCGGGGGCAAGATTCGAACTTGCGACCTCTTGGTTATGAGCCAAGCGAGCTGACCGGGCTGCTCCACCCCGCGATATTGAATTGTAACTTTGGTCTATCTGCCATCCTGTCATAACCAAGATGGTTACTCGCGGTTTCTGATCATGGGAGCTGACCGGGCTGCTCCACCCCGCGATATACTTGATTACCTAGGGTATCTTAGCAGATTAGGCTCATTGACGCAAGGAGGCTTTGGCGGCATTACCAGACAAGAAATCAAGCCACTGATTGAAGTTACCTTCAGTTTGCTTCACCGGAGTGGGATGCGCATCAGTTGGGTTGGCCGAATCTGCGTCTGCCGCATCTTCATTGATAACAGCTTGACTATTTGGCGGTAACATCAATACGTCTTCGCCAGGGCTGGCCAGGCCTAAATCACGCCGTGCGGCTAGATCCTGATATTCACTCGTTTTATAATAGTTTTGCTGGTATTTGAGTAAATCTACCTCAAGTTGAGTTAGTTCTAACTGGCGCTGTTGTTCAACGAGCGATTTTTGAGCCGCGAAATTACGCTGAATCGTCGATATCGAGCCCCAAGCCCAACTAATCCCGATGACGACAGCTACCGACATCACAATGTTATTAAGCGTGCCATAGACCCGCCAATAATGATGCAACCGCTTCTTTATATCGCTCACGCTCATACTGAGTATTTATTGTATCACTTAAGCACAGCCAGTTCGTCCTTTTACACTCTGATAGCTATGATATAATACCGTCTAGCGACGTTTGTCCGATAAGGGTGCTGTCACTAGTATGATTTGATGATTTATTTTGGTTTGGGGGCGTAGCTCAGCGGTTAGAGCAGCGGGCTCATAACCTGTTGGTCGCTGGTTCAATTCCAGCCGCCCCCACCAAAATAAGTTATCAAAGCTAAACCTTGATTATAGAGTTTTACCGATGCCGTATGCGAAGCTCAGATTCGATCTGGCAAGCACTTTTGTCCGGTTCATTAACAATAGCCAATTGCGCATCTCGCCCCGACAGTGGCTCTGATCTGGCTGATGATCGTCGTCGTTTAGGTCTACTCTGCCACTCAATACGGAGTAGCTCTCGGGCAGCGTCTGTCATACCAGCTTCTATGCGATATTTCGAATCAATTTCATCTGGTGAGAAATCATCAGGGGGCAGAACGTCGCCTTCGTTGTTGACGATACCTGTAACGGTACCTGCGTTATCGGTTAGAAATTCTACTTTCATGATTCAATCATAGCATAAGCTATGCATTAAGTCAAGCATACTTAAATACTCATTGGGCCCAAGCTAACGACGTTATGGCGAGGGGTGAACACAATAGCTACACTTAAGCCAACTAATAAATCGTGGCTTGGTAATTGGCCTGAACCTGCTTATGGTCTATAATACGGGCGTATGTCAAACAAGCAGACGAAACGTCTTCGGTTCCACTTCATTTCAGCAGCTCGCACGAATCAAGCTTTTACGATAGTAGAGCTGCTCATCGTAATCGTCATCATTGCGATACTAGCGACTATTACTGTGGTAGCTTATAAAGGTATCCAAGATAGAGCATACTCTGCAAAGGCCGCTTCAATCACAGATACATACATGAATCTGTTCGAGATGTACCAAGCTGATAACGATAGCTACCCCGATACAAACGGCAATTATATATGCTTAGGATCGGTTGACGACTACCCGGCTGACGGCACCTATAACTCCGGTGAATGCTCGCACGGTGGCGGTCCTAATGGTCCAGATATGGCTGTGGATGAGGACTTTAACGCTCAGCTCAAGACGATTAACCCGACAATACCGTCCGGCAGTTTGCCTAATGTAGCGGACGGCCCGCCTATTCGTGGGATATATTACATAGGCGATTCGGATGGCGGAACAATTTCATATACACTAAAAGGTGACCAAACTTGCCCAAAGGGTGAAACGGATAACTATGGGGATTCTACGGATTGCACGATAGGCATTGGCGATGAAAGCGGCAACTACGGTGGTAGTGGAGGTAACGACACGTAGCCCATGCCAAGCTACATACGATCCGAATGTCGGTACGTCGGGGATGTTCTTTGGTAGCATCAACCTCCCACTATTAGCTCAGATCTCGTGTTGCGGAGACGGTTAGGCTCGCTGGTTAGATTCTAGACGAATCTCAAAAAAATGATTTCAATTGGTAGTGTTATTAAATTCGAATATATACTTCAGTAAATACCGTGAGCATAAAAAAGACCAGGGGATACTGGCCTCCTTTGATAGGAGGCCAGGGGGGTCCCTGGACTTTTTTGCACCTGTTTGTTTGTACTTATAAGCATACTATCGAAATAGTATATGCGCAAGCGCTTTGCTGGAGATAGTTTTCCACAATAACCAAAAGAGGCTCTCAACCTCTAGGGAGAGAGCCTCTTCAGTAATTAGTAATTATCTAATTATTTCTTAGCTGCGTTTTCTTTTTTCGATACAGTCAAGAAACCGTTGCGTGGGTTTTCTTTGACCATACGGTCGTCTGGTAGGTCGCAAGGTTTGCCCTTAGCGTTCTTTTCTACCTTTGCAAAGAAGAAAATCGTCTGTGGTTTGCCACCACGAAGCGTAACTTCAGTGTTATGTAAGTAATATGTGATGCCCTTCGAGTTTGTGTGCTTGTAAGCCATGTTAGTTGAACCTCCTATTAACTCTTACAAGTGTAAGCTTATCCTATGGTAGTCTATAATGTCAACACTTTCGACCCCTGAAAGCCCAAAAAGTTCTAAGCGTTACGAAAATAGCGCTTCAAAAGCAGGCGCAAAACCAGTAAGCTAACCAGCCGAGCCAAGATGATAATCAGTATAAAAGCGGTGATAGCTAAAGACCAACCAGCGAAATCCGGCGACCAAGTCGGTGAAGCAAACGCGTAACGGTACAGGGAAGGGCTCGGCAAGTGGATTGTTGATGGATCGACGATTTGTCCCTGCTTGCTCAGTTCCGAAATTATGCAATCTTGGTATTCTTTGCTGTAGCCATGAACGTGCAATCTAGGGTTACAGATCGCGTCAGCCCGCGCCTGAGGCGAGTTGGCACCAGTTTCGCCGCTGTTATCAATGGAGCCCATCAGCTGCTTAACGTCGCGGTTGTAGGTGTCCTGCAGGTAGAACACTCCGGGATCAGCGTTCATATGCGCCGTTGCATAGCGCTGCAAGTCGTAAATCCGCGCCGTGATGTCGTCTTGATTGCCGGTCTTATCAGCCGACATGATGGCATTGCGCCGGATGACCATATCGGTGTTATTTAAGCGCAAGAAAGTCGCCGATACGAAACTCATGAGTATCAGCAAAATAACCAATTGCCAGGTTTTGACGAATTGTAATCTTTTCAAATTTTTCTGGACTGTTCGCTTGTCTGGCACTTAGTATTAAACCGCTTCCCACCTATCAGCTTTTAGTAGCTATAGTATATCACCCTTCGGCCGAGCTGACGAACTGAACACCCAACTCATGCAACGCTAATGTATAATAGCCATATGTATATTTATTTCTCTGGAATCGGTGGGGTTGGACTCGGGCCGCTGGCCGAAGTCGCACTTGGCGCCGGACATATCGTATCCGGTAGCGATACTCATTCGAGTAGCATGACTGATCAGCTAACCAAGGCTGGCGTATCAGTTAGTTTCGATCAATCTGGCGCTAATCTCGTAGCCGTTCATGCGGCTAAGCCAATCGATTGGCTCGTCTATACAGCTGGCCTGCCTGCTGACCACCCCGAACTAGTAACTGCTAAGAAGCTCAAAATTCATATCTCAAAGCGTGACGAGCTGCTGAATCAGATTATCAACGAATCCGGACAGAAATTGCTAGCTGTCGCTGGAACGCACGGCAAAACCACCACGACCGCCATGTTAGTTTGGACGCTTAAACAACTAGGCTACACTGTCAGTTATTCGATTGGCACAGCTGTTAGTTTCGGTCCGAGTGGTTATTTCCACCCCAGTGCCCACTTCTTTGTTTACGAATGCGATGAATTTGACCGCAATTTCTTGCAGTTTCATCCTCACCTGTCGCTAATCACCTCGCTCGACTACGACCATCCCGATACCTATGCCGATCAGAAAGATTACTCTGAAGCCTTTACTAAATTCATCGATCAATCTGACCATACTATCATCTGGCAACGTGATGCCCTATTAACGGGCGTCCAGACGCCTTTGTCAGCCTGGCGGCTCAATGATGCTGAAGTCATGGACT
>JBDTIG010000001.1:0-3056 GCA_039936495.1 Saccharimonas sp. (SeqCode) | reverse complement strand
GAAACAAGCCCCAGTCCCGATTTATTCGCCACTGACTGGCGCAAAAGTCGACGACGTCACCTTAACCACACGACCAATTACCGCTATCATGATCGAGAACAGCCCTGACGCTCGGCCGCAAAGCGGTGTCAAGCAAGCCGGCATCGTCTACGAAGCAATTGCCGAAGGTGGCATAACGCGTTTTCTGGCGCTCTACCAAGAAGCCCAGCCAGGGCTAGTCGGACCGGTCCGTAGCCTGCGTATGTACTTCCTTGACTGGGCTACGCCGTATAATCCTGGTATAGTCCACGTTGGCGGTAGCGCTGCAGCGCTTAGCGAAGTACGTAACGGTAATTACAATGATCTCGACCAGTTTTTTAACGGTTCAGCATTTTGGCGGTCAACCGATCGTTATGCCCCGCATAACGTCTACACTAGTTTTGATAATTTGAACAAGCTTGAGCAATCCAAAGGAATTACTTCGTCAACTTTCGTTGGCTTCCTACGAGCGGATGGCAAGCCAAGTGATGCGCCAGACGCGACAAGCGTTGATATCAATTTCTCAGGCCCGCTCTATAATACGCACTACGATTACGACACAGCTTCGAACACCTACTTGCGCAATGTCGGTGGTGTCGCTAGCATGGACCGCGAAGACGGCCAGATATCACCATCAGTCGTCATCGCTATGAAAGTTGATATGTCGCTCATCTTGCAAGATGGCTATCGAGAAGCAATTACTACGACAGGCAGCGGTGTTGCTGATATATTCCAAAATGGCGCAGTTATTGAAGCCACTTGGAAAAAAGATGGCCGCACCGCACCTCTTCAATTCTTCGATGCTAGTGGCAACGAGATCAGCCTGAACCGTGGCCAAACCTGGATAGCTGCCGTACCAAACGGCTCAGGAAGCGTGTCATGGCAGTAGCGCCAAAAGCCGTTTCACCTAAAAAAGCCATCCTTGGTAAGCGCGATTTTTGGCGGAACTATCACAAAACGTCTTCAATGACTATCATCCTGGTCCAGATAGTGGCCTCATTAATTATCGGTTGCTCATTAATTTTTGGTGGCGTCAGCCCAAGCTCGACAGTATTTTGGCTAATAATCGCCGTCGCTTTGATCACCAATATTTCGCTAAATCATGCAATTATGAGCTTTTTGCTAGCACCACTTCGAGACCTATCGATGGCCGTCACCAACTTAGCTGGCGAGAAACCAACCGACACACTAGCTAACCCAAACGTCCCACGCTACGCGAAAAATGGCTTCAAAGATATGCTGCAGTTTGTCTATGACACTGGCGTCGCTGGTGCCCCAGCCATTGGCGCTACCGATGAGAATTTACTCCAGAAATTAACCACCGGCCTCGACGCCACCACGGCCGGCATAGTCATCATGGACCCTGATGGCAAGATCACTTACGCCAACAAAGCCGCGCCAATCGTCGTCGGTCAGGATGGCGTCAAGGCTCTGGAACTGATATTTGAACAAGATCCAACCTTCGATGAGTGGCTAGCCGATTGCCGCCAGAACGTTGTGCGCGACGTCCGGACTTGGCGCCGCATCGCGAACAAATTAGTTGGCCAACCGGATCGTCGAATTTTCTGTATCACCGCCAATTATGAGAAAGGTAGTGCCGCTGAAGTAGTGCTAGCAACTTATGATGCCACGGCGATATTTATGCCCGATGACGACGATTTAGATTTTATCGCTTTCGCAGCACACGAATTGCGTGGTCCAATTACGGTTATCCGTGGTTATCTAGACGTCCTGAAGCGCGAGTTAGATTCGACGATTACGCCTGATCAGATTATGCTATTCGAGCGATTAATCGTCAGCGCTAACCGCCTATCGGGCTACATCCATAACATTCTAAACGCTAGCAAATACGACCGTCGTCACCTAAAAGTTAATTTGCTCGAAGAATCGCTCGATAAGATTTACGACTCCGTCCGCGACGACATGGAGCTACGCGCTAGCGCTCAACATCGCAAGCTAACAGTCACGATACCCGCCGACTTACCAAAAATAGCAGCTGATCGATCGAGTCTGAGCGAAGTCATCAGTAACTTAATTGACAACGCGCTTAAATATTCAAACGAAGGTGGAGTTATCTCTATGACAGCCGTCAGCGATGGTGATGCCGTTAAGGTTTCGGTCGTCGATAACGGCATCGGCATTCCATCGAGCGTCATCGAAAATCTGTTCCATAAGTTTTACCGCTCACACCGCTCGCGCGAGACTGTAGCAGGAACTGGCATCGGTTTATACATTTGCAAGGCGATAGTTGAGAGCCATGGTGGTAAGATAGGAGTATCGAGCATCGAAGGGCAGGGGGCGACGTTCTGGTTCACTATACCGACGTATGCTTCTGTAGCCGATAAGTTAGACGCCAATAACCACACCAATGACGGGTTGATATCGTCAGGTGAAAATTGGATAAAAAATCATTCAAAAATTGTAGGATAGCGAGGCTGTATGGCAATTAAAACAATTCTAGTAATCGAAGACGACCGTTTCATCGGCGAGATGTACGTCCGCTCGCTCCAGCGTGAAGGCTACTCCGTCGACTGGATGGTCGACGGACACGATGGCTATGTAGCCGCGATAAATAAACCCTATGATCTAATTCTGCTCGACATCATGCTACCCGAGATGCGCGGCATCGATATATTGAAAGCACTACGTAGCCCAACCGAAAACAAAATCCCAACTAGCAAAGTCGTCGTCCTAACAAACTTCGACCAAGACCTCGACAGCCGAGCCGATATGCAATCGAACGCCGACGCCTACTTGATAAAAGCCGACATCACGCCACATAAGTTAGTCGAGATTATCAAAGAGTTTGACGCTGCGCCACCAACCACTCCAGCTCAATAGACATCACTTATCGCATCTGTTAATATATGTATTGTCCATAGCCTCATCGTCTAACGTGAGGAGTGCCCATGGCACTTCGCAAGGGAATCTCACAGATAAACTGTGCTTAGCTGCCTGAGTTCCGGGGTCGCCGGAGGTGACTAGGACGCTAGGCCGTCCGATAGTCGGTAGTGACTACGGTGTCTAGATAAAGTACA